>CALBIE010000546.1 GCA_937893495.1 uncultured Verrucomicrobiales bacterium
CCATGCCAGAACGGGCAGCGCGGACACTCCCGCCCCATCGGATAATCAATGCCTTCCTGGTGCGCGCATCCCATGATGATTTCCGCGGCGCTCATTTGTTTTACTTCGTGTTGTTTGAAAAACTCCGACACCTCGCCCTGAATGGAGGGTACCTGGCGGATGTCGCCTCCGTTGACGAACCAGCGTTGCATTTCCGTCGGCTCCTTCTGCCCCGCTCGGTGGAAAATGCTGGCTACCAGTTTGTTGGCGGTTTGAGCGTCTGGACCGTAGGCCGCCAGCGTGCCAATCGGAAACTCTGAGTGCGAACGGGGCTTTTTCTTCATCGGATTCGTCGGGGCAAGAATACCCGAATGCCGATTTTTGAACAATGTGGGAATTTGGCCCGAGGACCGAATCTCATTGATTCGCCGCTCGCCGGAAGTGATCGCGGTTTCGTGACTCATGGGTTGCCAACCTCCCGTTTTTTTGCCGCCATTCAGGCTTTCAAATCAACGTCGTCCACGCTAGTTGTGTCCGCATGACCGACGCACCGGAACTGCCCGAGGATCCGCTGGGATTGAACGACGTGGATCGCGAAATCCGCATCGGCAATCTTCGTCGCGAAATTGACGAAGTCGCCGGGGGCGAAATGATTCATGGGAATGATTCCGACGTCGATCCGGAACTGCGGGAGGCGTTTCTCGAGCATGTGCTTGCTCTGGAACAACACGGATTTGTCTGTCCGCTTGATGCGTTGGCGCGCGACGGGTTGGATTTTCCTTCGGCGGACAAACTCGACGACGGCGCATTGACCGCGAAACTGTGGTGCCTCATTTGGGAACTGGCGAAACGGCGATTGTTTCTACACTGCACGAATCACCTGAGCGATCGCGAACTCTACATCTGGTTGGTGACGGATGGCCTGCGGGAAGAGTTGATGGGTTTCGGTCTGCCAATGGGAAACTGTCATCTGGACGTGCTCGGCGGTTGCAGCGAAGAGGACATACTCCTGCAGATGCGCTACTATTCGGATGATGATGAGCGCGCCCGGTGGGCCGAAGATTTTCCCGAACTCGAAATGCCCCCGAAAGAACAACCGCCTTATGATCGTGACCGTTCTCTGCCGAAATCGGAGATGGAGGGGGGATAAGAAGTCACTCCGTAAGATCATCGAGCGCGGATTGGTGATCTGAATCAACTTCGAGTTGCTCATTGCCTGCGATTTCCGCGATCATCGATTCGGAAATCAATATTGTCTCCAGATTCAACGTGTCCTGAATGCGGATGATTCGCGCCTGGCGAAAATCCTTCACACCGGCGGAAATGAGCGCTCGTTCAATCGCCTCCCGATCGGATTGGAAATGAATCGGAACCTTTGCGGAATGAGGCGTCAGCGATGTGAGCGAATTGATACGCATTGCGTCGTAATCAATCGCATCGACGAGCCGTTGATGGGTGAAGTCCGCCATGCCGACACCGATGGCGTTGCCGTGGGTTTCCGGGGTGAGTCCACGAACGTATATGCGTTTGATGTGGGGCGCCTGCGTCTGCTCCCTGCCGATCAGTGTCGTGTATTCGTGGACTCCGCGACCGATGACGTTGGTGTCCATCCCGGTACCGCTGATATTCTTGCCGATGCGATCAACAATGAGCAGATCGATGTCTTCGAACGGTATGGCCGGCATGAAATCGCGTGCTTTTTCGAGCAGAGCTTCCTCGCGCGCAATCCAGTTGTCCGGTTGAAGCAGTTCGAGTTGAGCCGTCTGATGTCGCTGATCCTCAACAATCGCCATGCCGCCGAGGATGGGCAGATGCCGCAGGATATGGCCGCCCAATTCGCGCAACACCTGTTCGTATCCATCGCGGACGGCGTTCTGATGGTAATTGGCCGCGCCTTCGCGTTTGCCGCAACCTATGGTGAGCATCTTCAGGCAGCCACTGCCGAGCTTGCCGAAGAAGTCGGTGTGCGGCTTGACGCGATTGATGACAAACACGTGGTCGGCGGCCAGCGCCGCTTTGCTGAACCACACGTCCCGGCCCGATTCAGTCTGGCCGACGCATGCGGATTCCATGGCCGCGAGAACGGGCGCGCCCATCGCCGCTTCGGTGATGCCGTAGTCGGCGAGCACGCGCGCTTGCCCTTCCGGTGTCGCACCGCCATGACTGCCCATCGCGGGAATGAGAAAAGGTTTGGCGCCGGCGGACTTGAGTTCATCGATCACGGCCCGGGCAATGGCGGCATAATTCGTGATGCCTCGCGAACCGACACCCACTGCGACGGATGCGCCCGAATTAATGGGCCGATAGAGGGCCTCCATTTGCTTCGAGACTTCGGCCGCGATGTCCAGTGGCGTCCGCCCGGGGAAATGCTGCCGCACCTTTACCATGGTCGGCAACGATTCAGGACCTTTCAGGTTCATTTCAGCTCTGGATCTCCGGGGGGCGGGGGAGAACTGTGGAATTGTTGCAGATGGGCCGGTAACTGGACGGTAACAGTGGTTCCCTGCTCGGGTTCACTCTTGATCTCAAACCGGCCACCGTGCAGTTCGGTCAGTTTGCGGCTGATGGCCAGACCCAATCCGAGTCCGTGGAAAGATTTGTTCGCGGAATCAAATCGCACGAATGGGGAAACTTTGTCTATCTGTTCTGCCGTCAATCCGGGCCCTTGATCGGAAATAGTGATTTCCACAAAGTTCCCGATCTCCCGATTGCCGACGGTAATTGGCGTGCCGGCGGCGGAGACCTTGATGGCATTATCAACCAGTTCTTCGATTATTTTAGTGAGCAGTTCGGGACCAATTTCCGCGCGACCGGCTTCCAGGTTTAATTGTAAATCAGCTTTCCGGTTCGTGGACTCCATTTGCTCACGGACGGAGTGAGCGATGATCGCGGTCACATCCTCGGTGAGTTGCGAACGCATTGCAAAAAGCTCGTCGCTGTCTGGTCCAATGGTCTCCAATCGGGAGAACAGAACGAAATTCTTGATCGCCCGTTCCAGGTGAGTGGCGTTCTCCCGGATAGTGCGAGCCATTTCACGAATCTTGTTCGCGTCCAGCTCGTCGGCGCAGTTCTCCATCACCTCGCTGTAAACAAGTACTTCGGACATGGGGGCGCTGAATTCATGGGGTAGATTGGTGGTGATCTCCGAACGCAGCGCCGCTATTTCTTTTTCCGCCACCTTTTGCCACACCGATTGTTTCTTCAACCGGGCTTCCACACTTTTCAGCAAGGTGCTGATTTGAAAAGGTTTGCTGAGAAAATCATCCGCACCCAGGTCCATTCCTTCCCGCTGTTTGGCGTGCTGTTTTCCCGTCATCAGGATCAGGCTGATGTGTGCGGTGGCGGGGTTGTTGCGCAGCTCACTCAGTTCCTGAAGGCCGTCCGCGCCGGGCATTTCAATGTCGCTGATGATGAGGTCTGGTTGTCGGGAACGGGCGATTTCCACTGCCGTATTTCCGTTGTCCGCTTCCAGGACTTCGTAACCCTTTAGCTTAAGGACGGTGCGCAACATCGTGCGCAACTCGTTATCGTCGTCAACAATCAGAATTTTTTGCATCTTCGCGTTCAAGTCGGCTTTGTGGTGCCGCGTCCGTCAATCTTGAAGCTCATCTGCCAGAGTGGTCAACAAATCTTGAGATGTATAAGGCTTTGCCAACATGGTTTTAACACCCAGTTTTTTGAGAGATTCCATCTGGTTGCCCGATCCACCTTTTCCAACGTAGCCGCTGGAGCCGACGATTTTGATGTGTGGGTTGATGGTGAGGAGCGCCCGGGTGAGCGCCACTCCGTCCATTATCGGCATCATGATGTCCGTCAGTACGAGGGCAATGGTATCGCGGTTCTCGGCGTAACGGGCGACGGCCTGGGCGCCGTCGGTGGCGGTGATGACTTGATAACCGAATTGGGTGAGAATCTTGCCGGTGACCGTGAGCACGCCGGGCTCGTCATCCACGAGGAGGATGGTCTCGCCCTTGCCGGACGGGAGCGTGGCTTGGGGTTTGGCCGTATCATCGGTCGCGTCATTCGCCGCTGGAAGATACAGATGAAATTCCGTTCCCTTGCCCGGAGTCGAATCGACTTCTATCAGGCCTTTGTGACTTTTCACTATGCCATACACCGTGGACAGGCCCAACCCGGTGCCTTTGCTCTGTTCCTTCGTGGTGAAGAAGGGTTCAAAGATGTGGGTAATGGTTTCCTTCGACATCCCACTCCCGTTATCGGAGACGCAAACGTGAACATAACGGCCGGCCGGTATCTTCTGGTCGAAGCTGTGGCGCGGTTCGTTCAGCGTGGCATTCTTTCCGGTAATAATGATTTCGCCCCCGGTGGAGAGCGCGTCGCGGGCATTGATACAAAGGTTCAGATAAATCTGATGTAACTGAGTCGCGTCGCCGACGATGGTCCAGAGGTCGGAGGGCATATCCAAACCGAGGGTGATATTCTTGGGAAACGTTTCCCGGGCAATCTTGATCATGTCCTTGGCAAGGTGCCGAATTTGCAACAGCACTCGCTCTCCCTCCACACCACGGGCAAACGTCAATACCTGTCGAATGATTCCGGCGCCACGCTCGCAACTCGTTGCCATCGTATTGATGATTTCCATTTTATCAGCTTCAGGCAGATGTTGCCTCAGCATCTCCACGGCCATCATGATGGGGGACAGGACGTTGTTGAGGTCATGCGCCACGCCACCCGCCAGCAGTCCAATGCTCTCCATCCGCTGCGAACGAAGGTACCGTTCCTCTAATTCGTGCTTTTCGGTCACGTCCTGCTTGATGGCGATAAAGTGGGTGATCTCGCCCGTCGAATTTTTGACGGGCGTGATGCTCACATCTTCGTCGAAAAAGGTGCCGTCCTTGCGTTTGTTGACGAACTCGCCAGTCCAGACCTTGCCCGCCGAAATTGTCTGCCAGAGATTTTGATAGAAACCGTCGTCCTGCTTGCCCGACTTGATCACCCTGGGATTCTGCCCGATCACTTCAGCAGCCTCGTAGCCGGTGTTCCGCGTGAAGGCGGGATTCACCCATTGAATTCTGCCTTTCACATCTGTAATGACCACTGTATGGACGTCCGCTTCCAGCGCGGTTTGCAGCAGAGTGAGGCGATCATTGGCCGCATGGAGATTCATTTCGTGCCGTCGCCGGTCAACAATCCGCCAGAGACTAGTGGCGATCCGTCTCGTGGCGTTCATCTCCTGTTGGACATACGGTAGCGGCCGGTTGCCCACGCCCAGAATCATGGTGATCTGCTCGCCTTCGAAGACGGGCACGCTGAGGTGGCGGGCGAGCGGGGCATGGCCTTCTGGAAGCCCCTTTTTGTTCTCGGCCTTCGGATAATCGTTGTGAACGATCGGAGTGCGCGTGCGAAAACAGTTCGCCCAGATTCCCGCCTTGGAAATGGGATAGAAGGATTCATTTACCGCCGTGTAGGCCTTTGTCGTTGC
>CALBIE010000547.1 GCA_937893495.1 uncultured Verrucomicrobiales bacterium
CCAAGTGTGATATCCATTGATGCAGTCCTTTAGTCGATATTCTCGTCTGCTATTACGTTGTCCTTCGAACTGATGAAAATGACGGACAAGATTATTTTGCCCACGTTCGTGAAAGATACTTACCGCTTCGCGAAGTCGAGGCAAACCAATTTGTCTTCACTACGGAGATACAGTTTTTTTTCTGACAGAACGGGGCCGGCCCAGCACGGATGATGCATTTCGGGAACCTGCCATCTTGCGAGTTCCGTCGGTTTTTCTGAATTGAGGGAAAACATACCCAGCAGACCGCCTTCTCCGAGCGCGATGAGCTTATTGTCTGCATGAATCAGGGAGCCGCGTCCGAAAACGTTCGGTTGCTTGGTGCCATATTTGCGCCAGCTTTCGTCGCGTGTCCACTTGAGGCGACCGGTTTTGAATTCCACGCATCGAAACGACGCATCCGGTTCGTTGCGCCCACTGAATGCGTAGATATGCCCCTGATGTAGAATCGGAGTCATCCAGTGGATCTCCAGCACGGGGATTTTCCATTCTCCAGTTTGCGGATCGCGATCCGCCGCGTCCATCGGGTGTCGTTTCGGCTCTTTCCAGACTTCCTGGAACGATTTTCCATCCGGATTGACACGCAACAACATCGCGCCGCTGCGAAAATAGGCGGCTGAAATCAGCACCAAATCGTCCTGCACGACGGGGTTCATGGCATTGACGGAGTCGCCCACGAGCGACTGAAACCAACGGCTGAAGCCGATCTTTCCGGTCACGGGATCGACCGAGCAGAGACCCTGGCGCATGAAGCAGATGAGTTGTCGTTTGCCGTGAATTGTTGCGGCTACCGGTGAAGCGTAGCTCGCGAGTTTTTCGTGGCCCGTCCAGTTGTAGGGTATTTCCGCTCGCCAGCCAAAGGTGGTGACTCCTTCCCAATTTGATTTACCGACACTTTCCCAGATGGTTTTTCCGGTTTTAGCTTCCAGTGCCACCATGCCGGAGTTCGGTTGACCGCCAATCATGATGATTAATTTGTTGCCTTCGAGAATCGGAGTACTGCCGACGCCGAAAAAGGCTACCGGGACGTTCCAATCTTTCGCCGTGTCCCGGTGCCAGACTGGCTTGCCGGTTTTGATGTTGAGGCAGAATAACTGCCCTTCCGCTCCGTAAGTGTAGCAATAGTCCGCCGTTAACAGGGGGGAGCACCGTGGCCCATTGTTGTAACCAAAAGGATCGACGTATCGACTCGGGTATTTATGCGTCCAGACTGTTTTCCCTGTCTCGGCATTGATTGCTTCGACAATTTCTTCATTTCCCCGACGGTGATGCAGCACCAGTCGCCCGGCGCGAACCGAGGGCGCTGCGTAGCCCGTGCCGATGTCGCGGACCCAGATCTTTTGTGGACCCTCTTTCGGAAATGAGTTCAGTAAGCCGGTTTCGGTGGAAGTGCCGTTATTACGAGGACCAAGGAAATGCGGCCAGTCTTCCGTCGAGCCAGTCGTTGCGTCCAGGCAGAGGAGGGCGGAGGCAAAAAATTGAATTGCCGCACGGGGTTTGAACCAACGATCGCGCTTAGTCATTGTCTGGACATTGAACCGTGTTCACGCGGCACTGGCAAGCAGGTCGTTGAGGTCGCGATTTGTATTTTGCCGGTGGCGATCGAGAAGCGCCTTCCGAACAGGTAGTTTGAGAATTCGCGGCCGTATCGACCAATGTTCAATAAGTTTGGTTGAGGTTTCCTGCCATTAGCAGTTGCATCCGCTGCATCCTTGCCATCGAAGCTCATCGCCCCTAACGTTTTTCCCGACTTATGGAACAAGTGGTAATCATTGGAACCGGATGCGCGGGATTGACTGCGGCGCTCTACACGGCTCGGGCCAATCTCAAGCCTCTGGTGCTCACGGGAATCATGCCCGGTGGGTTGCTTACGACCACCAGCATCGTGGAGAATTTCCCGGGCTGGCCGGAAGGGATAGATGGATTCGAACTGATGCAGAAAATGCAGCAGCAGGCGGAACGCTTCGGTGCCCGAGTCGAGTTTGGCACGGTGGATAAGGTCGATTTATCCGGGTCGCCCTTAAAAATCTCCGTCGATAGGAAGCCGATTGAAACGAAGACGTTGATTATTTCCAGCGGGGCGGGTCATCGACATCTCGGCCTCGAGAACGAGGCGAAATTGGAGAACAAAGGCGTCACCTTTTGCGCGACCTGCGATGGAGCGTTGCCAATGTTTCGCGATAAACCACTGGTCGTGGTCGGTGGCGGTGATTCGGCGTGCGAAGAGGCGACATTTCTGACGCGTTTCGGCTCCAAGGTCTATCTTATCCATCGACGGGATCAATTGAGGGCATCGAAGATCATGGCCGAGCGAACGTTGGCCAACCCGAAAATCGAACCCGTTTGGGACTCCGCAGTGACCGACGTTTTTGACGTGGCCCAGGGCAAGGTGACCGGCGTGAAAATCAAAAACCTCAAGTCCGGTGAAGAGACCACGCTTGATTGTGCCGGACTGTTCGTGGCCATCGGTCATGTTCCCAACACTCAGCTTTTCAAGGGTGTCATCGATATGGACGATGCGGGCTATATCAAGCGCGTGAACGGATCGAATACAAACGTGCCCGGGGTTTTTGTCGCGGGAGATTGCTCGGATAAGGTCTATCGCCAGGCGGTTACCGCGGCGGGAATGGGCTGTGCGGCTGCCATTGACGCTGAACGATTTCTGACGAGCCTCGAATAGCCGTAACGAATGGTCTCCATCCGACCCACTGATCTCGCCACGGCCCTGCGCTCTGATGATCCACCCCGTTTGCTGGACGTCCGGCAGCCGGAGGAGTATTCCATTGTCGCGCTGCCGGAGGCGAAATTGATTCCGTTGTCGGACTTGCCCGAACGACTCTCCGAGGTTGGCGATTGGAAGGACAAAGAAGTCGTTGTTTATTGCCATCACGGAATTCGAAGCGCGCACGCTATTAATTGGCTGAGCCAACAAGGATTTGCAAAACTTGTAAACCTCACCGGCGGCATCGATCTGTGGGCGGTCGAGGTTGAACCGGAAATGGCGCGTTATTGAACTCCCCTGAATCTCGCTTTGTTTTTCCGTTGCACTGCCGCTACACTCGTTCCCGCATGAACAAACGGCAGGCGACAATACGGCGGGAGACAAACGAAACCCGCATTTCCCTGAAGTTGAACATTGATGGCCGGGGAGAATCCAGGATCGCGACGGGAATTCCGTTCTTTGATCACATGCTGACTCTGTTTGCGAAACACGCCGTGATGGATTTGAACTTGCGTTGCAAAGGCGATTTGGAAGTGGACGGTCACCACACGGTCGAAGATTGCGGGATAGCGCTGGGGCAGGCGTTTCTCAAGGCGTTAGGCGAGAAGAAAGGGATCCGGCGCTATGGGACGGGGTTTCACCCACGGAACCCGTTTACCGGCGAGGCGTTTGTCCCTATGGATGAATGTCTGGCGCGAGGTGTCATTGATTTCAGCGGGCGGGCTTATCTCGTCTGGCGGGGACTGGATAAACTGGCGCACAAGAAGATTTCGGCCAAAGAGCGAACGCAGGACATGTCCTCGGCGTTTCGATTTGGCCTGGCGCGGGAGTTTTTCCAGGGATTTGTCAACGAAGCCCGCTGCAACCTGCATTTGGAGCTGATATATGGCAGCGAGCCGCATCATGTCGTGGAGGGGCTCTTCAAGGCATTTGCCAAAGCGACCGATTTCGCGTGCCAGAAGGACCCTCGTATTATGGGGCAGATCCCCAGCACCAAGGGAAAACTTTGATTGATCTTTGCCTGAAATACCGGAATTAAAGGGCGTCGAAACGCATGGCGAAGCAAATGGATTACAAAGAGGCCGACGATAAAAAGTTGGTCAAGGCTTCCCAGAGGGGCGTTATGGAGGCCTTTGAGGAGCTCGTTTTTCGACATCGGGACAAGATTTATGCCCGGGCGTTCAGCATGATGCGGAACGAAGAAGAAGCGAACGACCTGTCGCAGGAAGCCTGGATTAAGGCCTGGCAAAGGCTCAAACAGTTTCAGGGCGACTCCAGTTTTGCCACTTGGATGACCCGGATTGTGATAAATCTGTGTCTGGACCAGATTCGCCGGCACAAGCGACACCGGGCTGAATCGATTGAAAAATTGGATGAAGAACTGGGTGGGGTCGAACGTCAGATGCCTGTCATTTCGGTGAATCCGACGGCCGGGCTGGAGCTCGGCGAGTTGCGAAAACGCATAGATAAGGCGATGACGCAGCTTTCGGATGCCCATCGGACCGTGTTGATACTACACGAATTTGAAGAGTTGGAATACAAGCAGATCGCCAAAGTAATGGGCTGCTCAATCGGGACGGTGATGTCGAGGCTGTTTTACGCCCGACGACGATTGGCCTCTTTGCTGGCGGCATTGAAGAAAGAAAATGAAAAATGAATAACGATGCGCAATTGAAGTTGATGGCGTACATGGACGGCGAACTCTCCGAGGCGGAAGCCCTCGAAGTGAAATCGCTGTTATCCACCGATCCGGAATCCGTGGCCCTCCTCGAAGAGTTGACCTGGACCAGGGTGGCCGTGACCGGCAATGAACCCGAAGTAAAATTGCCCGAGACTCGTGATTTTTACTGGAGCCAGATTTCCCGCCAGATTGAGGCGGCCGAGAAGCAAGCTGATCGCGTTGCGGTCGGCGCTCCACAAAGTGGCAAGTGGTGGCACAAACTGCTTGTGCCGGCAACCGGACTTGCCGCAGTAACGTGCGCGTTTTTTCTCGCGACACAGAAGCCTGCGACAACCGATAGTCCAACAATATCCTCTGCTCCGGAACCGGTTGCCGAAAGCGCCAGCGTCTATTCCTACTATGACGAAAATGCCAGGATTTCGGTGATCTGGGTCACGACCGATGGGGATTTGGAGTTTCAGGATCCCACGCGCAATCGGGATTACGAGAATGACCAGCTCTAGACATTTGTTGGCGGTTTCCATTCTGGGCGCACTGCTTTCGGTCGCTTTGACCGGGATCGTTGTAGCCGGTGCCTTGCCAAATAACCTGAACGTAAGCGCTACGCTGGTTTGGGGAACAAAGGAACAGCCCAAAGACAAAGGATTGAAACGCGTCAATGCCAAGTTGCAGAAGAAACTGCATTCATCCTTCAAGTGGGAGCATTACTTTGAGGTCAGTGCCAAAGACTTTGCTGTAAACGACGGCAAGACTCAGCGAGTTCGTATCAGCAAGGCATGTGAGATCGAAGTCAAACGTCTGACTGGTGACGAACTTCAGTTGAAATTGATCGGCCACGGGAAAGTAGTCGTGGACAAGAAGCATCAGTTGGACAAGGAAGATTCCGTTGTGCTCGGTGGACCGGACAAGAACAACTCGGCCTGGTTCGTTGTTCTGCAGTTCAAGTAACCCGACGAGATTGGGTTTTACCCCGCTTGGCG
>CALBIE010000548.1 GCA_937893495.1 uncultured Verrucomicrobiales bacterium
ACCTTACCCGGGCAGGGTTTTAACAGCATAGTTTTACAATTATCATGTCAGACAACACAAAGAAGGCCGTCAATTGGTCGAATTCCATTTTCATGGTGTCCACCCTTCTGGTGACACTGACCGCGGTTCCGTACTACGTCTGGAATCACGGTGTCGATTTGTTCCAGGGCGTATTGTTTTTTCTATACTACATTGCCACCGGTTTGAGCATCACGCTCGGATACCACCGGTTGTTCTCCCACCGCGCCTTCAAGGCCAAATGGCCGGTCAAATTTTCCACGCTCGTTTTCGGGGCTGCGGCATTTGAGAATTCCGCGTTGAACTGGGCGGACGACCATCGCCGCCATCATAAGTTCGTGGATCACGACGAAGATCCTTACGACGCCACCAAAGGATTCTTTCACTCCCACATCGGCTGGATACTTTTCGATTCCGGTCCGGACAAATTCGAGCACGTCGGCGACTTGAAGAAGGACCGGCTCGTGATGTGGCAGCACGACAACTACCTGTCAATCGCCGTTTTTGCCGGCTTGCTGTTGCCGGCGCTCATCGGTCTCGCGTGGGGTGGTTGGATGTGTGCCTTGGGAAGTTTCCTGCTGGCAGGCGTCGCTCGCGTCGTCACGGTGCATCACTTCACCTTCCTGATTAACTCACTCTGCCATATGCTTGGCAGTCAGCCGTACTCGACAAAGAACACGGCTCGCGACAGCGCCATTACCGCCGTTCTGACCTTTGGCGAAGGATATCACAATTTTCACCACACCTTTCAACATGACTATCGCAATGGCATCAAACCGTGGCATTTCGATCCGACCAAGTGGACAGTGGCCGTGTTGAACAAGCTTGGATTGGTGGACTCGCTTCGCCGGGTGCCGGATGAAAAGATCATGCAGGCCAGAATTGCCGAACAACAACGCCGGCTCGCGCTGAAGATTGACTCCAAACCGATGGCGATTGCCGAGCCGATTATGGCGAGAATTCACGCTGCGCAGGAAAAGTTGGAAACCACCTATCAGAACTGGGAGAAGCTTGAGGCCGAATATACCAGGGCAGTGGAGAAGAAGTGGGAAGAGTCCAAAGAGAAATTTGCGGAAGTTCAACAGGAGTTTAACGAAGCCCGCGAGCATTTTCGGCAAGCCATCAAGGAATGGCAGGAGACCCATCAGCTTGCCCTCGCCCAATTCGCCTGATTCCCGGCCAGTCCTCAATTGACTTTCAGGTCACTGAAATCACTGTTCCCCGGTGACACTCGATGAGTATCTGCAACGGGACGCGGTAGGTCTGGCCGAACTGGTCTGGAACAAGGAAGTGACCCCCGGCGAGTTGCTCGAACTTGCGCTTGCTCGGATGGAGGAGGTCGATCCCGCAATCAATGCGGTTACGGATGACCTGCGGGCATTCGCCGGGGAGGAAACGGTTCGGGGACTGCCGGAGGGTCCATTTCGAGGAGTTCCATTTCTGCTTAAAGACCAGTTGGATCTGCGGGGCCAGCGAACGCGGCGCGGATGTCGATTACTGGAGAATTACGTTTCCGATTTTGACTCTGAGGTGGTCACGCAGTTTCGCCGGGCTGGTCTGGTTTGTTTCGGGAGGACAAACATGCCCGAACTCGGATTGAACGTGACCACCGAATCCCGAATGTACGGTCCAACGCGTAATCCCTGGAATCGCGATTATTCGGCGGGCGGTTCGAGCGGGGGCAGTGCGGCAGCCATTGCTGCGGGGATTTGTCCAGCGGCGAGCGCAACCGATGGTGGCGGATCGATTCGGATTCCCGCCGCCTGTTGCGGTGTGTTCGGCCTGAAGCCGTCACGCGGGCGAGTTTCCTTCGGCCCGGATCGTGGCGAGGGTTGGGCGGGGATGTCGGCGCATGGAGTCGTGACCCGGAGCGTGCGCGATTCAGCTTTGCTGCTGGACTGTATTTCCAGCCCGACGGAGGGTGAGCCGTATCCGGCACCCTCGTCGGGCGGACCGTTTTTTCGCTGCGTGGAACATGACCCGAGGCAGTTGCGGATAGCTCTGATTGCCTCGCCGCCGAACGATGGTGTCGTTCATCCGGCCTGTCGCGAAGCGACTGAGAGTGCAGGCCAATTGTGCGCTGAATCAGGGCACCTCGTCTCCGAAAGGGAATTTCCAATAAACGGCGCGGAATTGAAGGAAGCGACCAGCATGATCATTCGGACGCAGGTAGCGGCTGGCATCGATGAAATGGCCCGCACCCGGCCGGACGGAGTTTTGCCGGACGACGTGGAGAGGGCAACCTGGGCGATCTATGAAGCGGGCCGGCTTGCCACAGGAATCGAATACGTTCGCGCCGTGGACACAATTCATCGCATTGGCCGGCAGATGGCTGCTTACATGGAGGATTATGACGTAATCCTTTCGCCGGTGCTGGCGGAACCTCCGATTCGCCTGGGTGTGCTCGACACGATGGCGGAAGATGTATTGAAAACGTTTGAGCGATTGCGCGCCTATTCGCCGTTTTGCAATCTGTACAATGCGACGGGGCAACCGGCGATGTCGGTTCCGCTTTGCTGGAGCGATACCAATCTTCCCATCGGGGTTCAATTCGCGGGTCGGTACGGTGAGGAAGCGACCCTGTTTCACCTGGCCGGTCAATTGGAGCGCGCTCGACCGTGGGCTGCGCGCTATCGGGAGTTATGGGACAATTGGCCTGATGAAAATGACAAACCAGAATAATTGTCGGATTTTATCGCGATTCGCCGCGCTGTTAATCTGCCAGCGGATGCGTCGCCCTCTCCCGGCGATATGAACGAGCGCGCTGCCACAGGCTGGACCAGGATGGGGAAGGGGCATTGCGCTGGCGGTTTTGGGCACCAATTGTGAAGACAAGATCCCATTGGTGGAACAGCGTCCGGTAGGCAGAAAAAACCGAGTTGCCGGGATCGTAAATCGAGGTGGCTTCCGACGCGAATCCATTGACCTCGAGAATCGTGAAGTTGCGTCCGGCTTTCAAGTCAGCTTCCGCCGGGTAGCGCACGTCAAAGCGTCCAAAGTAAAAGCCCTCCAGCCCTTTGGCAATCTGGTCGATTCGTTCGGCCAACGCGTCGGTTGCGAGCGGCCCGCCATCGTAGAAGATGCAACCCTGGGCGTGGTTGCCGGCGTTGACCAGCGGCCACTCGGCGCCGGCACTGACCACGTGGTTCAAATCGCGGGCAAATCTGCGGCAGAATTTCTTTCCCGTAATGGAAGCCCGTTCATCCCGCCAGATGAGTTCCTCCAGCGTGCTTTGACCATCGCCAATGACCCGGGGAAACACCTTTTTAGTAATGGCAAATAGTTGTCCGTTTTTGGCGTCGGGCAAGCGGTAATAAAATACTCCGGCTTCGAGCGGGCCCGGGGCGTATCGCTGAAGAATTACGGGTGCCTCAATGGCGGACAAATATTCTTCGGCCGCCGCGAAAGTCTTGATGACCTTTACCCCGCTGCCGCGATTGCCGCAATCTGGTTTGAGAATGAAAGGACAGGTGACCTCGTGTGCTTTGATGGTTTTGAGCAGTGAAGTGATTTTTTCATCGGGTGAACTGCCC
Source organism: uncultured Verrucomicrobiales bacterium (assembly GCA_937893495.1). Classification (GTDB taxonomy): domain Bacteria; phylum Verrucomicrobiota; class Verrucomicrobiia; order Limisphaerales; family JAYPXF01; genus CALBIE01. The sequence continues at coordinate 3,552 of CALBIE010000548.1, forward strand.
GCGATCAACCATGTTTGGGCGACAAACTCAGGGGCATGTTGAAACAATCGGCCGAGTGAGAAGGCCTTGGACTCGCCGGCTTGCAATCCATTGATGGTTCCCGGGTTGGTGCAGAACGGGAGCTTCAGGCCGCCGTGCCGGATCGCCAGGCGTACGTAATTGAAAGCGACCGGGACATAAAAGATATACGGTGGCCAGAATTCCCACCGCACCGTGCGCAGCCATCGGGCGCAAACCCGGCGGCGAATTTTTTCAAGCGGGCTCACATTCTTCGATCAGCGAAACGATTGAGTTCCCGCGATTGCGCAAATGCTGGAGCGTGGACGGTGCCACGCCGAATTCGGCCGGCAATCGTATTTCCAGCAGCGATGCCATCACTCGAATCAAGGCGTAGTGATGCATGGCATGGGCGACGACATACATCAGTTCTCGTTCAAAGGTTGACATGGCCGTTTGCGACGTCGTGCTGGCATACTGAACCTTTGCCGTAATTCGAACCGATCTTGTCAGCAAGCTTCGGTCCAGGTTGATAACGGCTCGGAGCATCGCCTGTGTCTGTTCCAGCGCAAATAAACGATCGATCTCCATATTCGAATCGCGGTCACGGGTATCGAAGTTGATCTCTCCATCCCGAGTTCCTCGCAGGAAACTTGTGAAATGATCCAGGCAATGGCGATAGTGTGCTCCGATGCCGGAACTAAACGCCGGACGAGCGACCCGAGTATAATCATCGTCACCGATCAATCGCAGCAATTCTTCACCCTGCGTCAAAACTTCATGGGCCGACCCCAGAATCTGGTCAATATTCTCTTCCATTTCGAACTGATGATCGGACGCCTCTGGTTCCCTTCGGCCCCGACTCTGCGGCCGAGTTTTCTCAAATGCCCCGGGGTTGATTTGATTCCAGCGGGGACGCTTTATTCCTGAAACCTTGATCGAATTCCAACATTTTGTGTGGAAAATTCACCCCTCAACAGTTCTGCCTATCGAGGTTTGGCAGAGATCTTTTCGATTTCTGTCCAATACTGAATCGCCGGTGGGCTTTATCTCCCTGAATTACGAATGTCAGCAGACTTGTGCTGGAAAGTCTCGTTTTCGGAACAATCCTTGCTCTACGAATACGGCTGATTCGATACCTCGTTGAGTGCTCAGTACGGGATGATGTCGGTTGACACGCAGAATTAAAGGGGATTGTCTGTCGGCAGGCTTAGCCGTATCGATTGTTCGATGCTTTTCCGATGAAGGTTCAGCGGGTCACTCCAAAGCTCTTCGGTCGGAGGTCATTAAAGCGTGTTGGCGTCGTCGAAATGATAAGATTCAGGCCCGACGATAACGATTTTATAGTTTAAAGATTTACGGCAGTGTTCAGATTGGAAACGGAAACGGGTGTGATTGTTTTTGGTGATATGCGGGTGAGATACGACATTTAACGGAATTGTTAATGAATATGCGAATCCGGCCAGGGGTTCTTTTGGCTTTTACCCTCGGAGTTGTCGCCCTGGTGGCGATTATGACGAAGCGTGGTGAAACGACCGTTTCGACGTTCCCGGCTCCAACGCCTGGAGCGGGAGGAAAAGTCGAAAATGTCCCGGCGGACAAGTTGTATTCAAAACGTCAGGAACTCGATCTGACAGTGTGGTCCGCAGAGGTGGAAGCACAGGACTACGAAGCGACGTTCACTCGCCTGTGGGACAATTTGCGAAGCGCGACCAACAAGTATGCAGTATTCGATCGATTTGAATTTGAATCGATTTCCTGGGGCAGTCCGGCTGGATCAAATTCCGTTGATCATGGCATTGTCGCTGTCAATTTTTCTGGTGAAAAAAAAGTGCGAACGCGGCAGCAGTTCTCCGCGTGGATGAAAGGGATGGCGACACGAGGCTTTGAACTCGTTCAATCCGAATGGCATCACCGGGAATTTCATCCGGCGAACGGAACAAATGCTCGTTCGATCATCAGTTTTAAGCTGCATGTGGAAAATCGAACAAGGACTCCACTGAGTCGTTTCATCGTCAACGGGGAGTTGCACATTGGCTGGCAGGCGCAACGCAGTAAATTGGGTTATTGGGTAACTGAAACTATTGACGTGAAAGAACTCCTGGTACACGCCCGGGAAGGACAGAGTGGCTTCAACCATCTGATGACAGTTGGCACCAATGGATTGCCGGTGCCAACGACCATTTTTTTTGATTTGAATCAGGATGGTTTTGCGGAGTTGCTGATTCCTTCGCAAAACCTGGTTTATTGGAACAGGGGCGGGCAAAAGTACGAGGCAGGCCGATTGTGCAATTATCCCATTCTCGAATTCCAGGGGAAGAAAGCGATCGAAACGAGAAAAGGAAACTTCTCTCAACTTCGGTCCGTTGTGGCAGACCTGACCGGTGATGGTCGAGCCGATTTGCTGCTGGCCGGGCCCGGTTATGGAGTCGTCCTGTTTAAAGCGGATGATCAGAGGAAGTTCAGTTCGCCACCGGCAATGATCATGGAGCCGCACGCCGAGTTGGCCAGTCCCACAGTTATTACTACCGGCGACGTGAACGGCGACGGCTTGCTCGACATCTATCTTGGGCAATCTACCGCCGTAGAAACGGTCTCCGTTCCGTATCCATTTTACGATGCCAACGATGGGGAACCTTCCTACTTGCTCATGAATCAGGGCGACGGCTCGTTCAAGGACGAAACTAAGGCAGCGGGTCTCGGGGCAAAGAATCGCCGGCGAGTCTTCAGTGCTTCCTTTGTAGATTTGGACAATGACCGCGACTTGGATTTGCTGGTCGTCAGTGACTACGCCGGAGTGGATGCCTACTCGAACGACGGGAAAGGGATATTTACGGACATCACGAAGGAATTCGTGACTGTTTCCGCAAATTTTGGAATGGGACACACGTTCGCTGATTTTGATCTGGATGGGAGATTGGATTTTTTTGTCACGGGAATGAGTTCGACGACGGCGCGACGGCTCGAGACGTTGGGGCTGAATCGCGAAGAGTTCCCTGAATATCGTGAAATGCGAAAGCAGATGGCGTATGGCAACCGAATGTATCTCGGGCGGGGCAAGGGATTGTATGCACAGCCGGTGTTCAAAGAAACGGTTGCCCATTCGGGCTGGTCATGGGGCTGTACCGCGTTTGATTTTGCCAATGATGGTGACATGGATCTTTATATCGGCAACGGCCATATCAGTGGAAAATCCTGCAAAGATTATTGTACGACTTTCTGGACTCACGACATTTATGCGAAGGATGCCTCGTCATACTATCCGGATTCGTTGAATGTGTTGATGGGAGAAATGGGACGCCAGGGAGACCAGTCATGGAACGGATACGAGAAGAACGTTCTGTTTATCAATCTGAAGGGCAAGAGCTTTGTAAATGCTGCATTTCTCTTTGGGATCGCCTTGAATATTGATTCACGTGGTATCGTTGCGGATGACTTTGATTTGGACGGGCGTGTTGATCTCGCG
>CALBIE010000549.1 GCA_937893495.1 uncultured Verrucomicrobiales bacterium
CAGTCTTCATGATAAGCAGTCATTAGCCAGCATTCAGCTTTCTTGATTTCAGCGACTACTACTAGAGTTTTTCCATCTACTGTCTTTTTGAACTTTGAAATCGTGCCACCCCTGCGGCCAGTGCGTTGTTTTTTCTTCGAATCGGCATACTTGACGACTGCTTTAACATCTTCAACGGCAAATCCGCGGTCAACCTGACGATTGAAAAGGTGCTTCGTGTTGTGGAATCGTAAAGCCACTTTTCGCAAGGAACATTACTTCAGCGTTTTCCGGAAACAAGGTATTTCAACTACACTTGAAACACCACAAGATGTAGGATTTTTATTTAACCCAAACCACTTCAGGTGGTAGAGCGACGTTCTTGTCTTCACTTCAACTCGGCGAGTTGGGCCAGGCACAGGCTGGCTTTGAATTGAAATGAGCCCTCAACTTTTGATCAAGGGCTCGTACCCGCCTACGGGTGTAACGGCATTGTATTGCGGCGTCCCGCGATAATTTTTATTTCTGGCGGTCCATTGTCAGTGATTCACTGATCATTGCCTGAACAAATCTTTGATTCAGTTCACTCATATACTGACTGAAGCCGGCTAACATCCGCCCGCCCTTGACGAGCATCCCGAAGAACAGGACGAATGGCACAATCCCAATGGAATTGACGGTGAGTGAAGTGCGAACCATGTCAAAGAGTCGGCCATTCAAATCGCGAATTTCTGGCGAGGCATGACGAATGACTGCGATGTAGTTTTTCGACACGGTGTTTGTGCCGGCTGATGGTTTGGCCATCATAAATTCGGCAAGATTGAATCTTGGCAGTACCCGCATGGCAAGGAGGGTCATTCGATTGATCTCCGTCAATGCGGCATTGTCTTCCTTGGGGAGTTCGGACAGCCGTAAAATGCGGATGTCATCGACAATCTTGCTAAGCCTTACTTCGACAACCCGAAGCATGACCGGACGAACGACTGACCACCACAGGATGCGGAGGACAATGAGGACGGCGAAAATTACTGCGGAGTAAACGGCAATCGTTTTCATGGTTCCTTTTTTTCGCTCAGTTTGAACTCTTGTTGTTCGGCATGTTCCAGAGCTTTTCGTCTCGTCTCGATGAGGTTGTGTCTTTCTACCTTATCGTTGTCACGATTCACGTTGAAGGCGGTTCTCGAGATAACGATTACGGCTATGACCAACAACCAACCTGGCAACACTAAATGATTTGTGGTAGTTATCAACACATCTCCACGATCATTTTCTGGAACCATCCAAAAGGATGACAGGAAAACGATGCCGGCGACAATGATGAGGAAATCGCCGGTCCCGAGGCTTTTGTAAAGGAGAACCATCAGCCCGTTTAAGGCCCGTATCGGTAATCCGTCGGCCGGCTCGGGCGCGGGCGGCGATTCGGGAGTGTCGTTTGGTTCCCCACTTGGCATGGCTACTCCTATTTTAACTCGGCGAGCTTGTCGGCGGCTTGCTGGTTGCCGGCTTTGGCCGATTGGGTGAGGTATTCACGGGCTTTGGCTGGATCTGCTGTTACGCCTTTGCCTTCCAGATAGCGAAGGGCCAGATCGTATTGTGCGACGGCGGATCCGGATTCGGCTCGAGCTTGAAGAGCGGCAACGATTCGCGCTTCAAATTCGGCGGCTTTCTTGTCGGCAGTGGTCTTGGCTAAGGCAATGGCCTTGGCTGCTGCGGCAGCTGTCGCCGCATCTGCAGCGGCTTTCTTCTTTCGGTATTCGGCCTCGTAAAGTTCTTGCGCCGCTTTTTTCGCTTCAAACTGGGCAACAGCTGCGGCTCGCGCTTTTTCTTTCAGTTCGCGGATCGGCGTATATTTTTCGGAAAGACCGATGGTATCGAAAGTTGCAGTAATGGGGTTGCCGCTTGAAGGAGTGACGCGAATAACCAGTGAATTGACTGCGATTAAACGAGCCACAAAGTAATCTGAATCGCCGTGAAAAAAAAGATCAGTGCCGGAGGTTGATGGTTTCATCCTGATTTGTTCAGCGGGTTCACTTCCAAAGCGCATGGTGACTGTTTGATCACCGGTACCGACAAATGATCTAAAATTGAAATAGCGCCGTGCTGCGCGCCTCCTCTTTCGCACGCTCCTCGGTTGAGGAGCGTGACAAGCTCCCAACTCCGGTTTTCGAGAAATTCGGCTCGGGCTTGTAACGGTGATTGTTCGCCAGAACCTCCGCCAGGATGTCCTCGTCCGTCAGTTGCTCCAGCAGATCCAATCTCAGTTTCATCGGGCATAATCTAAACCCCAATTGCGATGCTTCGCAAGGGACCATATCACGCGCTCGTCGGGGTGAACAGCATACCGGCATTTTCGGCCCGGGCCCAATTGTTGGCGACACTGTTCCTTCAGTTTGCCGGCTGGCCCGCATTTCGCAGCCACGCGAGGAGGTCCAGAATTTCCTCGCGAGTCAAATGATTGATCAATCCGGCCGGCATCGGTGACACGTTTGAGACGCGTGTCGATTGAATGTCCGCCCGCTTGAACTGCACCGTCTCCTGCGTGAACGGATTGACCTCCAGCGTAATGGTGTCGCCTCCCACCCCCGCAACGCGACCGGAGAAGGACCGATCCTCCGTCAATTCATAGGTTGTATTGCGATACTTCGGGTCGAGAGCCTTGTCCGGCTCAATGATCGATTCGAGCAGCATCCGCGCATCAAAGCGCCGGCCCACCGTCGAAAGGTCCGGACCAATCAATCCCCCCTGATCGCCGACGCGATGACACATCAGGCACATTGCTTTCGCGGCGGCTTGCTGGCCGCGTTCAATCGAGCGATCCCTAAAAGCAAGATCTTCAAAATCAGACAACGTCCATTCCCGGACGAACTTGCCGGTCACCGTTGCGCCAACGGCGGGCTTCTCTTTCAGGACCGCGATTAATGGAGCGAGTTCGACACGTTGTCCGGCATTCAGTCGATCCACCGTCGCGGTTTCAATCTGCTGGATGGTTTTGGAAAACAGATGTCCGCCGCGATACGCGCGGGCTTTCCCCAACCAACGCAACAGGTCGCGGTGTTGTTCCATCGTCCACGGCCCCGGCCATTTGGAAATGGTGTGGGCGATGAAAATCTGTTCCTCCTGCGTTGGCGCTTTTTCCAACTGGCGCAATGCCCCATCGAGCGTTTCCGGTGCGCGGAGATACACCAGCAGTTCGAGCAACTCGTGATTCACCGCCCGGCTGCGATGTGGATACAGCGTGGCGAATGTCCCGGCCAGTTCCGTCGTGTGACTCGGTCGGCCCTGCCGGATAAAACTCAATGCATAGGCGCGAAGCAATGCCAGCAGGGTTGGTTCATTGGAGCCCGACAGGGATATCCGCGCCAGTGACTGGAGGACGGCGTTCTGATTGGTGTCGCCGGCACGGACGAGCGCCATGATCGCCTGAGCCGCCGCCATCGGATGGGATTCCTTCAAGGCGCGATCTCGCCACGTCTTCAATTCCTGATGTTCAATCGCCACCCGGGCGGCATTGCGAATCCAGGGATCGTCACTTCGCAAATGCGGCCACGCAACGTCGCTCGCTCGGGGATTCCGCTTTCCATGAAACCTTTCGAGCTCATGCCGAATGCGATGCGCATGCTCGGCAGTCGTATCTGCCACCGACTCATTCGGCTCCGCCAATTTCTCGATCTGACGGACGCGATACAAACCCGATTGGGAGCCGCGACCGCCGGTGATGAAGTACATCGCGCCGTCCGGTCCGAAGGTCAGGTCGCAGACATTCATGGGGCCGCCCTCGACGAAGGATTCCATCTCCGCGGAATAACTGGCACCATTCGGCGTGAGTTGAACGGCAACGATTCGTCCGTTCTGCCATTCACCCATGTAGAGTGCATGACGATACTTGCCAGAAAACCTGGACCGCGTTCCGAACTCCAGTCCGGTTGGCGAACCCAAGCCCGTGTCGAGTGTGCTGGGCAGACTGTCCGCGCGAAACGCCGGCCACTTGCCCGTGCCCCAGCGCCAGCCGTATTCGCCGCCGGAAGCGATGTGATTCAATCGCGTCGGCCGGTACCACGGCAGTCCGACGTCCCATTCCATGTCGGCATCCCAGGTGAACATCTCGCCGTCGGCATTGAATGCCATGTCCACCTGATTGCGGAATCCACCGGCCAGCACCTCCCATGTCTTCCCGTCGCGATCCGTTCGAAGAATGCAGCCGACCCGATCATCCTGCCCTTCATCCTCGGGTTTCGGAAGCAGCCAATCCTTGCGCGGATTCTGATACGGTGAACTCGACGACATTCCTTCGGGAAACGAATTGTCGTTGCCGTTGACGAGGTAGATCATGCCGTCCGGTCCCAGGCGAAGCTGATTTTGCCCGTGCCCATAACGACTGTCGTAAACAAACTTCTTCAACAACGTCCGCTCCTCGAACCTGCCGTCGCTGTCCGCGTCGCGCAATCGCCAGAACTCCTTGCTGTTCGTCGCGTTCACATAGACCGCGCCATGCGAAAAAAGAACCCCGCGACAATGTTTCAACTGCGTGTCGATGCGTTCAAAATCAACCGTGCCGCTTTCGTGAATCGTCAACCGCGCCACACCGACACTGTCGAGGCCCAGAACGATTCGGCCGGCGTCATCGAAGCTCATGCTGATCCACGAATCCTCGCCCTCGCGCGCCGAGCGAAGGAGTTCGACCTGGAAACCTTGCGGAGCCCGAATGTCTTTCGCAGGCGTAGCCTGCTTTTCCCTGGCCCCGACAGCGGCGACAATTGATGTGAGAATCAGGATTACGAGGATTCGCATACGGTGCGTTTAACATGAGGGTTTGGAACCGCCAATGAATTACGTCCAGTGCCCGGCACCACGGCAACTCGCACCGGGACGGTGCGGAAACCCGCAGGTGGGGACGCTTGCGCTACATCCATCCATAAATACGTTTCCGCTGTGCAGATGACCGAATGCTGGTAGATATTTTCGCCATGCGTGGAACCGCGATCGGTCTTTGGACAACTCTATTGGCGGCGATGCTGTGTCCACAATCATTCGTTCCATTGCGCGCCGCGTCGGCCGACGCGGCGTATGGCAACGATGTGCTTCCGATCCTGCGCAACGGCTACAAGCATCATCACAACAACCTGCCGATCATCGTCGCCGGTCGCGGTGGCGGTTCGTTGAAGCCGGGTGTGCACCTCGTCGCGCCCGACCCGACGCCGATGTGCAACCTGAATCTGTCACTCCTGCATCGACTCGGCGTGAAAGCCGACCGCTTCGGTGACAGCGACGGCGGGTTGAAGGGATTTGGCTAAAGAGCATGTATTCTCATCCAGTTGAACGGTCTACAGAACATACGGACTGAATCTCAAATATTATTGAGTGGTTTTCTCGACGGATATTTGATGTTGTCCGTCTGTACATTGCCGGTTGGATCTTGAATCGCTTTTAATCGTTTGCCAGCCTCATTCGTGGAAAACAGACAATGAGCCGCCAAAACCTCAAACTTTCACCGACGGTTGTGATAGCCGCAATTCTGGTATCAGCGGTGGCGATTGTATTTTTGGTCGGATTCATAATGCGGAAGGTAAATCCACCACCACCCGGACCGTTTCCGCCGAATGTGATTATAGAATGGATTTTGCTTATCTGCGTCGTGGCCGTGTTGGGAGTCACGACCGTTGCGACTGTGGGTAGATCCGTCCTGGCATCGAACATTCTCGCGTCCTTTCTGGTACTACCTGCGGGCGGAGGATTAATTGTTTTGATTCTATTCATGTATCGAATTGTTTCTGGTTCGATATCGAAAAATGGACCGTCACCGCTACAGGACGCTCTCGCTTTGTTTATCGGGACGGCAATTGCGGCGTTTGCAGCATGGTCTTTTTTTCGATGGCAAGTGGCGTTGGAAGAATTTGCAAACAAACAACCGCCGCCGATTTGTGTTTCGGGCGACGCGGATAAATAGGTTGCCCCGAATTAGTGTTGTTCTACGAGGATGGTCGAGGAATTGCGTTGGCGAAATCTATTGGCCGCCGCGACGCCAACGAATTCCGATCGCGCAATCGCGTCAGGCCAAAGTTTTTATTGGAAACAAACCAATTGGCCGTTCTCCAGCGTGGCGTAAATGCGACCGCGATGATCCATGGCGGTTCCGCCTTTGACCGGAACGGAGGGCAGCGCGAGTTGCCAGTTGTCCTTGCCATCCTTGATCCTTACCGAAGCCAGAAAACCCTCCTTGGGCGTGGCTTCCGCGTGTCCGGCGGCCAGGAGCGTGGTGCCATCGACGGCAAAGCTGGTGATACGGCGATTGGATTTGTCTTCCCAGATATTTTCAAGGCGTTTTCGATTACGAAACGAATACCAGCGGGACATCTCCTTCTGCACCTTGCTCTGTCCTTCGGGCAGGGGCTTCTCCAGCGTCAGGTTGGAAAAGCGGGCACCTTCATAACTGGCGTCCAGCGTCAGCGTGCTGCCGTCCGCGCAGGTATGGTCGATGGAGAGGTATTTGCCGTAGTTCGGATAGTAGGGATAAAAGGCAGTGTGATATTGGGATGTGACCTGAGCCTTGGGTTCGTTGAGGCAACGCAACGTTTTCAGGTCGTAGCGCGCGACTTCATACACGCCGCCACCCAGAAAGCGAAGCTCACCCTCTTCAATGAACAACTCGCCTTGCAGGCTGATGCCGCCGTTGACTTCCTTGGAGAGTGTTCCCGAGGTGGAATTGCTGGCCTTTACCTTCCCGGTGATGGCATCCAGCGCGACGACATACGTGCCGTCGTAATGGCTGACGCCGGCCGCCGCAAACACGGTTCCGTCCTGCACCACCACGCCACCCGAAACCGGCCAGCGGGCGATCAGTTGCTGGAATACCGGAATGCGATGTTGCTCCGGCCCGACGCGAAATTTCCAGAGCAGGCGGCCCGTCTTCGCTTCAAAGGCATAAACGCAGCCATCCGCCGACCCGACATAGGCCCGGTTGTGCGCAATCACCGGTGGGTAATAAACCGGCCCGCCAGTGTAGGCCTGCCAGACCGATTTACCCTTGTCATCGAAGGCGCGAACCGCTCCGTTGCGATCGGCGAGGAAGACCAATCCACCGGCAACCACCGGCGCGGTGGGCAAGGCATTCGCGCTGGCGGTCACCTGCCATGACATCGCGACCTTGCTCGGGATGGCCGTCCGGGACTTGCCCGAGAGCGCATTGTCACCGCGATAAGTGTTCCAGTCCGCCGCCGTGGTCTTCAAAGCAATGGCCCGCGTCCCGTTCCGCTCCATCTGCAGCGCGCCGGCATGCACGTTACCCGAGCGGGCTTTTCCGGCCGGGCTGAGGGCGATATTGCCGTACAGCGAGAGCTGGCAGCCGCACATCCACGGTCCCCAATAGAGATGGCCGTTGGAAATGATGACACCGTCCTGACAGGGCGGACGCATTGGCGCGATGTGCTCGGCTTTGCCGGTATCCGTGCGCAGTCGCACGGTGCCACCACTGGCGCGGAAAAAGATGCTGTCAATTCCTCCGGTCGCCCGCGTGCAGGCGCGGCGTCCGACGAATTCTTCCCTAATTGATCCGGTCGAGTAATCCAGCTTCACACCGTTGGACTTCTGTGGCCCGGCCGCGTAAATGCCGTCCTTACGCAACACCAATTGCAGATTGCCCGGCTCGTGCGTCCACGCAAGTTTGCCAGTCGCGGCCTTGACTGAGACGACCCGCTTGCGTTGCGGGCCGGCGAACAACACGTAGTCGTCGTTGCACTTGATGTAACAGCTCGTGGAATATCCGGTGACGTAGTGCTGCGCCTTGCCGTTCGAATCGATGGCTTCCAACACTTCCTTGTCGGTTGATCGCCAGGCTGTCTTCCCGTCTTTCACATTGAGGCAAAGCAGAAACTTCTCCGGGCTGTAGCAAAAAATCTGGTTGCCATTCATGCAGACCGCGCGCGCATCGAGAAACTCCTTGTCGCGATGATGCCAGAGCAGTTTCTTCGTCGCCAATTCCACGGCGACCATCGTGCGCCCGAAGCCGAAGGCGGTTCGCGGATCGCTGTAATCGTGACCCTTCCACATGCCCCACGGCCAATGCCCAAGGCCGGTGCGATCGGACGGCTGGGCGTCCACCTGAATCTCGGGATTGCCGACGAGTGCGTAGAGAATTCCATCGCGGATCGCCATCCACTTCCAAACGGGCCCGTCGGTAATCTCCTTTGGAATATTGATTTGATAGCGGAGTTGGCCGGTCGCGCCGTCGAACACTTTGCACGATTCGTGATCGCCCATGTACAGCGCGTCATCCGTGGCAATCATCGTATTGCGATGAATCATGAAACCTTTCGGCACCCGGCGTTTCCACAGGATGGTGCCGTTGTAGGCGCTGACGCCCATCAACGTATTGAGGACTTCATTCTGATTGGCCTTGTGCGCGATGTTGCCAAAGGCCTTGTACAAGCGACCACCACCCGCCACGGTCTGCTGCGGCATCGGGCTGAATTTCGGATAGCCGAGAAACTGTGTGCGGAAATCACCCTTCACGAGTTGATCATTTGATTGCGGATTATTGTCCGGGCCGTGATACGGATGGCTCCAGTCTTCCGAGCCGGCGGGAACGGGTTTGACCAGCTTGCGATCGCCGGTGAAGGCGGTTCCCTGCGGGCGCAGCACCCGGAGCAATTCCGCGTCAGGCGCGCTGCCATTGGAGGTGATGAGGGCGTCGGCGATGTTGTCGGCGAGTTGGATGAAATCGCTGGAACCCGAGTCCACAAAAAGGCGGGTGCCGAGGAACCCGGCGGCATCAGCGGCCTTGCGCAGCTTCTCGGCATTTTCGGCCGTCGCCGTCTGCACGTAAATCGTCAGTTTGCTGGCGCGCGTCAGATCCAGCACATGATTGAATTCGCTGCGCGGCACATCCACCAGCGCAACAACACCATGTTGCACGCCGATTCGTTTGAGGTCTTTGGCGACCTCAGGCGAAGCGGCGAGGGTGTTTGAAAAATTGCTGGTGGAAAGCAGCAGGGTAAGCGTGCCGAGGAAGGAACAGAAGGTCGTCTTCATAATGACTGCGTAACGGTTGAGATTCAGGAGCCAATGGGAACGATGGCGAATCTAGGAGGGCGGCGTTGGAGTGGCAAGCATGAAGGAGAAGGAAAAGTTCCATGTCCAAACCCCGATGACCAAACTGAGGCCGAGCAGTCGAAACCGCGTTTCGACGCGGAAAATGAACCTCCAAAAGGCTCGCTCGGGTCGCGCTGAAGGCAATCCGATTGGGCCAGACCGGAAAGCGGCCTTGTGCAATCCGTGCAATTTTCAATAATACCGTCCATGCGCCTACCAGTCATGTTAGCGAGTGTGTTTGCGATTCTGGCGACTCGACTCGCGACCGCCGCCGAGCTTCCCACTCTCAAAGTCGAAAACGTCCGCCGGGTGTTTCATAACGGCGAACATAATGCGTTCACCGATCTGACTCAGTTTCGCGGGCGGTTCTATCTCGCCTTCCGCAGCTGCCCGGATGGGCATGGCGTCAATCCGAACTCCCGAATCATCGTGCTGTCCAGTGCCGATGGCCGGGAGTGGAAAGAGGTCGCGCATTTCAGCGTTCCGAAGCGCGATGTTCGTGATCCGCACTTCCTGATCTTTCAGGACAAGCTCTTCATTTATACCGGCACGTGGTATTGCGGCGACTCCGCGCCGAAGACCTACGACATGAATCAGCACCTGGGTTTCGCGGTTTGGACGGATGACGGGAAGAAGTGGAGTGAACCCGCCATGTTGGAAGGAACCTACGGTCACTACCTCTGGCGCGCCGCGGCGCATGACGGCACGGCCTACCTGTGTGGTCGCAGAAAGCAGTTGTTCACGGAATCGGATTCCGGCCGTGGCGGCTCGCAGGCGGTCGAGGCGGCATTGCTGGAGAGCACGGATGGCCTGCGCTGGAAAACCGCCGGGTTTTTCCGGGAAAAGTTTGGCAATGAAACCGCTTTCCTGTTCGAGCCGAACGGTGACCTGCTGGCGCTGTGTCGGGGCGGTGGTCGCGGAAAAGCAGAGGCCTACATCTGTCGTTCCCGAGCTCCGTTTGTGAATTGGGAACGGACTGCGCTGGATCGATACATCGGGGGACCGCTGTTGGTGAAATGGAACGGGCATTACCTCGCCGGTGGCCGACAGACCACCAGCGGCAAGCCGGTCACAACACTCTGGTGGCTGAAGGACAATCGCCTGCACGAAGTCGCGCAACTGCCCAGCGCGGGTGACAACTCCTATCCGGGCTTTGCGCCGGTTGACCAGAACCGCGCCCTGCTTTCCTGGTACTCGACGCATGAGAAAGGTGACAACGGAAAACCGTTCACGGCCATCTATCTGGCGGATTTGAAGCTGGAATGACCGGCGCATCGCAGAACATTACCTATCCGTCTTCGGCCGGGGCGGGGCAGTCCCTTTCTCCCTCCCCTCGCGAGGCGCGAGTGGGGAGAGATTTCGCCGAAACGAAGTTTCGCGCCTTGAATCCCGGAACCGGAGCGCGGCTCTGTGAGCCGCAGCCGGCCCCGGACTCGAAGGCGTTCCCGTTGGTTTTGTCCACGATAGGTCTGGCGAAGTTGCTGCGGGTCGCAGACCCGCGCTCCGTCCGGTTCATGGAGAGGGGAGCGTAACCATTCCTGTTCACCAACGCTCCTCCCCTCCATTCACCGGGAGTAGAGGGAGACCAAACGCCGCCTTCAGACCCATTCCGGCACTGGCAGGAAAGTGGGATACGCCTTTGGAATGACCGCGCTCGCACCCCCGGCTTGACAGGGTTTGGCCTTTCCCACAGCCTGATTTTCAAACGAGTTGAAAAATTCAACTCCGGGTTTGCCATCCACTTGCTACTCTGAAAATGAAGAAATTGTTACTGTCTCTTTTGCCGTCGATTGTTGCCGGAATTCTCGCCGGCTGTTCCACCACCTCGATGTCGCCGTCCGCCGGATCGAGCGGCGCGGCCGGTGGAGTGGAGGCAGGATTCGAAAGTCTCTTTGATGGCCAGAGCCTGAACGGCTGGCAGCAGCTCAACAAAAAGGGCGAGGGATATGGTGTCAAAGATGGCTTTATTTTCTGCGCCCGGGGCGGAGGCGGAAACCTGATGACGGAAAAGGAATATGCCAATTTCATCCTGCGCTTTGAATTCCGTCTCGAACCCGGCTCCAACAACGGTCTTGCCATTCGCGCGCCGGCGCAGGCGGGCAGTCTCGCCTACGACGGTATGGAACTGCAGATTATCGACAACACCGCGGAGAAATACGCCAAGCTGCGTCCCGCGCAATATCATGGCTCGCTTTACGACGTCGCGCCGGCGAAACGCGGTGCGCTGCGACCGGTCGGCGAGTGGAATCGCCAGGAGGTCTATTGCAACGGCCGCCGCATCCGGGTCACGCTCAATGGCAAGGTGATTCTCGATGTGGACATCAACTCGGTCACCGACGCGAAGACGATTCAGAAGCACCCGGGTTTGTTCCGCGAGAAGGGTCGCGTCGGATTTCTCGGGCACAATGATTACCTTGAGATTCGCAGCATCCGCATTCGGGAATTGCCCTCGCCTCGCGTGATTAATCGGCCGGACGCCGCCTTCGAGTTGCTGTTCAATGGCGAGAATCTGGCCGGCTGGCAGGGTGCTTTCGATTCGGCTGTACAAGTGGCCGCGCCGGAACAGAAGGCGAAGGATGTGAATCAACAGATTGCCAACGTGAGTATGGAATCGCATTGGGGTGTTCTTGACGGAGTCATCGTCAATGATGGTTTGGGCGGGAACATCCTGAGCACTCAGGATTACGCGGATCACGAGTTGCAGCTCGAATACAAGCTCAACCTTGGCGCGGCGGGTGGCGTCCTTTTGCGGAACACGCCGCGGGTTGTCATTCAGAGTCGGGAGACGACCGGAAACAGCGAACGCCTCGGGTCGGGTGGCTTGAGTGACGGAACATCGGTTTACCGGAAACCGATAAGCTACGGCGATCACTTCACCGGTGACTGGAATCGGATGCGAGTGATTGTTGCCGGCGCCAACGCGCATGTTTTCGTGAACAATCATCTCGTCGTCAAAAACGTGCCGGTAAAGAATATTCTTTCGACCGGAGCGCCCGGGTTGGCGGGTGGCAAAGGAGTCGTGTTTTACCGGAGTATCTATGGCCGCCCGATTGGCGCATTGCCCAGGCCACCG
This sequence comes from uncultured Verrucomicrobiales bacterium, assembly GCA_937893495.1. Taxonomy (GTDB): domain Bacteria; phylum Verrucomicrobiota; class Verrucomicrobiia; order Limisphaerales; family JAYPXF01; genus CALBIE01. Next base: position 12,137 of record CALBIE010000549.1, read on the forward strand.
GAGCCCGCGAAGGCCGGAGATTCTTCACCCGTTACAAACGAACCGCCCAGGACGGAGAAGCGCGGCTTGTTCGACATATTCCGCCGTAAGAAAACTGAGACGCCGGAAACGGCTCCTGAGACATTGCCCGCCCCGCCAGCCGAACCGACGGTCAAGGAAATGAAACTCAAGGAATCGAAGTAGGCGATTCCCTGGCGAAATCTTGCGGCGGCGCGCCCGTATCGAGCCGGCGATTTGAACCGGCCTTTAGTTCGGCTCGGGGGAGTTGGGACACCCTGACGGACGGTTCCCTGCGGCGCTGCCAAAACTGGGGGTTGGGCGAAGCCGGCATCGACAGCATTCGGCATGAGCTGGATCATCGGGCGGCCGGGCGGAAGCTGGAGGAAACGACGATGACGGTGGAATGAATGTCCTGGGAACTGGGGAAAGGCAGTCGGGCGTATGCTACGGCTGTTGTATCTGACGCGCAATAATCGATGCAAATGAGCCATGTATCTAAAATCAAGAATCCGTTTATGATTGCGGCGAATCGTCGGGTTCAAGCCCGGTTGGTTCATCCGGGAATGGAACGCATTGGCCACATTTTCGGGAATCTTGCGCATAAACAGAAACTGGCTATCACCCGGATTTCGAGGAACACAAGAAGAAAAATTTCCACTCACCCCGCTTTTCCTCGACAACTAACCAAATGAACCACTTTCTCTGTCCGTTTTTTCGAAGCAACCCCATAAAAGGAATGCAACGAGGATGCATGCATACCATATGGGTTCGATGGCCAATAGCCGTTACCTGCGGTCTGGCAATTCTAGCTGCCGGATGCGGCACGAAACACCCGGAAACGCCGTTCGATAAATCCGCGAATCCCAATTACGAGAGCACTACTGCAGAATTGGACCAAGCCAAGCAAAAATACATCTGGGACACCGAGCATGCGACATTTCTCATCGAAACCTACTTTGGGAAACCCTTGGTATCAGAAATCCACAAACATCGTTTTCAGAAATTTCCATCGTGGTGTCGACAAAATTTCAAGGGATGGATCCCAACCGAACAAACGGTAAGAATCCGCCGCCAAAGCGAGGTTTCGGAGTCGCGGACCCCCTCGGTAGTTGATTTGAAACCGACAGATAGTCGAGGCATTAGCAACTGGTTAAGCAATGCAATGAGAGAGTTTTCAAGTATTGCTCATGCCAGTTTTCGCGTACTCAAGATTGAGGCGCCAATCGATGGCCTTCATTCATTCAAAACCCGAATTCGTTTGAAAGTGGCCGGAAAACAGACATCCGGTGGCAGAGTCGAACACTTGTCCGAGCATTCAGTAGTTTTTAGTGCTGATCGATTTGAATTGCTCAAGAAAACTCTCATGGAAGAGGCTGCAATTTCCGAATGGAAAGTAATTTCAACTATCACACGTCGAGCCTCGATGCAGCTTTTCCGAGAGATCACCCTGGAAACCAGACTTCATCAGGCTCCCATTCTCGACAACTGGAATCTTCAATTCCAAAGCGATTCTCAATATCGAAATGAAATTGCTCATTACCGTTTTCAGGTCGCAGTCGCAGATTTCAATCGTGACGGTTTTCCGGACATCGCCGTCGTTAATGACGATGATCGTCCGCTCCTGCTTATTAATGACCGCGGCCGGCAATTTGTTGACCGCACGAGAACAATGGGAATCACAAAAGCCGTGCGCAAACCAGGAAGTTCCGTCAATAACCTGATCGTCTGGATTGATTTCAATAACGATTCGTATCCGGATTTGATTGTGGGTGATCGACTGTTTCACAATGAATCAGGTCAGCGATTTGTCGATATCTCTCAGAGATCCAATTTCCATTTTCCCAATACACCGATGGGGGCTACCGTTGCCGATTACGACTGCGATGGACTTCTCGATTTTTATGTCCTCAATCAGAGGCCTCTGGACAAACACCAGATATCCAATAACGAAATCAGACCTTGGGTTGGTGATTCTGAGTCAGGCGGAGAAAACCAACTATGGAAAAACGAAGGAGGTGGGCGATTCCGCAACGTTTCAAAAGAAACTAACGCTGAAGGCGGTAAAAGACACAGTTTTGCGGCTTCCTGGTTCTTTTACGACGATGATCGGTATCCTGATCTCTATATAGCCAATGATTTCGGAAAAAATGTTCTTTTGCGAAACACCGGGAAGGGAAGTTTTGAAGACGTCACCTCCCTCAGCGGCACTGTCGATTTTGCCACGAGTATGGGGGTCGCGACAGGCGATCTAAATAATGACGGAAACCCCGAAATTTACGTCGCTAACATGTATTCCAAAATGGGCCGAAGAATAATCGCCCACGTATCCGAAAAGGACTAC
>CALBIE010000550.1 GCA_937893495.1 uncultured Verrucomicrobiales bacterium
TCTCACTTCTCACTTCTCACTTCTCACTTCTCACTTCTCACTTCTCACTTCTCACTTCTCACGACTTCGGGCACAAGCGGCATTCCGTAAGGCAACTCATCTGGCACGGGCACAAACTCGCGAATGGCCTCCCAGAGACGCGAAAAGTCTTTGTTCACGTCGCCGGAAAGGCAGTCCGTGATGTCGCCCGCCAGTTCCGGATGTTTCTCGATGACCTGCTTGAAGGAAAAGCCCGGCTCGTAAAACGCGTAAACCAGCTTGCGCATGTTTTCGATGCCTTCCCGCAGCGCTCGCGCGTATTCGGTGAATCGTTTCGGCGAAAAATCGTTTTCGCCAAGCGCCTTGTGGATTTCTTCCGCTGCCATCACACCGCTCTTGAGCGCGAGCATGAGACCGGAGGAGAATACGGGATCGAGAAAGCAGAAGGCATCGCCGACGAGCAGCAATCCCTCGCAGCCGGCGTATTGGGAATGAAACGAATACTCGCTGGTGATGTAATAATCGCCGGTCGATTCGCCTTCGGAGAGATGATCTAGAATCCACAGATTATTTTCGACTTCGCGATGAAAAATCGACTTCGGGTCTTTCACGCCATCGCGTGACAGATACTTGCCTTCGGCAACGACGCCCACACTGACCAGGTCGTCATGCAGCGGGATGTGCCAGAACCAGCCTTTCTCCGGCACGAACGCCACGGTCGTTTGTCCCTCGTCGAATCCCTCCTCGCGCTTCGAGCCTTTGTAGTAGGTCCAGACAGCGACCTTGTTGAGAAACGGATCCTTCTTTCGCCATTGATTGCGCACGGCCGCGAACGCCTCTTTGCCGGTGCAATCGAGGGTTATTGGCGCGCGGAATTCCGTCACGTTGCCGTCCTTGTCCACGGCGCGAACACCGAGCACGCGGTCGCCGTCCTTGATGAGTTCCTTGACGGAAATTTCCTCCCGCACCTCGGCACCCTTGTCGCGGGCGTGGTTCATGAGCATCAAATCGAAATCCGATCGCATGACCTGCCAGGTCTGCGCGACGGTGTCGCGGTCGTAGCGGTCCCAGAAATAAAACGGTTGGCTGGCTTTGCCCGAAGGCGCGACGAACTGGACGCTGTATTTTTTTACAAAGGCGGACTCGCGCATCCGCTCGATCAAGCCAAGCCGTTCCAGCGGTTGATAGGTGAAGGGGAGGAGCGATTCGCCAATGTGATAGCGGGGAAACTTTTCGCGTTCGAGGACGAGGACGCGATGGCCGAATTCCGCGAGAATGGCCGCGGCGGAACAACCGGCCGGGCCGCCACCGATGACCAAAGTATCGTAAACGTTCGGGGAACTCATTCGTGTTCGCAAACTAACGCGGTTTCAGACGACCGCAAATTCACTCGCGCGGTTCGGGCGGAAGGATTTCGACGACTTCTGCCAACGGATGGTTCCCGGTGTCCCACAACGTATTGCGCCGCCCGTAAAGGGTGTGGCTGCCCGTGAGCTTGAGCGCGTTGTTGATAAAGTCATCCGACTCGACCCGGAGATACGCCTTGGGTCGGCTGGCGTGCTTGATCTTGTGAACCGCGAGGATGCGACCGAGTGGAATTCGCTCCGACAGGATCTCCTTTCGCGCCGACTGTGGAAACAGGCTCAGATTGATCTTGATGGCACCGAACTCGACCGGCGCGTCGTCGCTGTCGCGGGAGAGGACGACCTCGCGGTAATAAAAACTGTCGCGTTCCTGGCGCCGCATGGCCGTGACGTGAATCAGGCCGCCGTGAAACCTCTCCAGTGTCGGCGTCATGTCGTTGGTGTGCACGAGCAGCGACCGGTAGGGTTCGGGCACCTCTTCGCCGGGAATGGCATCGATGACCGGCAACGTCAATCCCTGCTGGGCATAGAAGTCGTCCAGCGGATAGGCGTAGGGCAGAACCTGCGGTGCTTCGGTTATCGTTGCGTCAGACATCTTGTTAATTCGGAGCGCCGGCCTCCGGCACGGCAGATTGTGGTTCCCGTTCGTCCAACACGCCGTGCTGGAAGCCGGCGCTCCTGTCAATGACGTGAGTCATGTCGCGGAAAACACCTTGCCCGGATATTTCACACTCGTGCGGAGCTCGGGAAAGTAGCGCAGACTTCCAAGTCTGCTGTATCGCAGGTTTCCAAACCTGCGGGACGTACGAAGGCCATCCCGGTCGCGAACACTCTGCGGATTTGGTAATCCGCGATACGGCAGGTTTGGAAACCTGCGCTACGATGCAAACGCCGAGTCCGCGTTTTCGAGTGTGAAACCTGCGGGCCAGCATGGCGAAGCGTTGCGTGTTCAGTGTCACCAACATTTCAGGCGTAGCGTTTGTTCCGGTGTTCGGGCAGGAAGAACTCGTGCAGCAGTTTATCCACCTGCAACAATCCTTCGCGATTGATCATGAACTGGTCGCCTTCAATGGTCGCGAATCCCCAGTCCTTCAGGCGTTGAATCGGCTCGGCAAACCGCACCTTGGGATCCACGCCAAACTTTTTCTCGAAATAGCCCAGGCTGAGATGCCCGAGCTTCATTTGCAAAATGAACTCGCGGATCAATCGTTCATCGTCGCTCGGAGTCAGTGCCCGATAAATGGGAAGTTCGCCACGGTTGACCCGTTCCACGTAGGGATCGAATTCGTGGTAATTCTGGTAATGGGTGCCCCCGATGTGGCCGAACGAAGCCACGCCCACCGACAACAGGTCCGCGCCTTCCCACAAGCGATCGCGATAAACGAACTTCGTCTTCTCGGGATTCTTCACCGCCGTGTAGGCACTGGTCACGGTGTAACCGGCTTTCTCAAGTTCGCCGAAGGCGTAATCCACCCAGCGACGTTTGGTCTCCCAATCCGCCACCGGCGCGACGAGTTTTCCCTCGGCTTTCATCCGCTGAAAAATCGTCGTGTTGTACGGAATCTCCATTTCGTAAATCGTCACGCAATCGGGCGCCACCTCGACGGTCTGCGCCACGGTCGCGACCCAGTTTTCGTCGGTCTCCTCGACCATGCCGGCGATCAGGTCGATGTTGATCTGCGGGAAGCCGACTTCGCGGGCGTAATTGTAGGCGCGGATAATCTCTTTGCTGCGATGGGCGCGCCCATTGATTTCGAGAATGTGATCATCGAAGTTCTCCACGCCGAGGCTCAAGCGGGTTATCCCCAATTCGCGAAGCGCCTTCAACTTGTGATCAGTCAAGGTGCCCGGTTCGCACTCAAAAGCGACCTCCTCGGCTTCATCCCACGGCAGCAACGCCTTCATGCCGTCGGTCAATTCCTGCAATTGATTGATGGAGAGATAACTCGGTGTGCCGCCGCCGAAATAGACGAAGTTCGGTTTGCGTCCACCGATGAACGGCTTCTCGGCATAGGTCTTCAGCTCACTTAACAAGGCGTTCGTGTAAGCGCGGATTTCCGACGAATCCTTGTCGGTATAGACCTTGAAATAGCAGAAATGGCAGCGCTTGCGACAAAAGGGGATGTGCGCATAGATGCCGAGCGGGGTGCCCGGTTTGGGCTCGCGATCAATGGCCGCCATCACTTCGGGAACGTCGTCCTGTTTCCAGAATGAAAAGGGCGGATAATTGGAGACGAAATAATTGCCCGCCGTGGTGCTGGTATCCAGCGCGGGCTTCGCCGGGGCGGGCATTGCGGGTGCGGTTGTTGAACTCATAAGTAAAAACCTATTTCGGACCGAAGCAATAGAGCTTGCCATCGTCTGCGCCGATCAGGACATGACCATCCACGACGGCAGGCGAACTGGTGACCATCTCGCCAATTTCGTAATTCCAAAGTTCCTCTCCCTTGTCGAGCGACACGATGTAAACGCGACCGTCCTCCGAACCAACGACCACCTTGCCGTCGCAGACGACCGGCGAACTGTCCACCTTGCCGCGCGTGGCGAACGCCCAGACTTGCTCGCCCTTGTCCCGACTGACGCAATGCAGTCGCTTGTCGCGCCCACCGAAGATGACCTTGTTGCCGATGACCGCCGGCGAGGAGAAATAGGCGAAGTCGCGATCGCGATACTTCCAGACATTGGTTCCCTTTTCGAGATCGACGCAGACGTACTCGTTTTCGTAATGACCAAAGTAAGCACGGCCATCCACCAGGGCCGCGGAACCCGCGACATACGCGCCCGCGTCAATCGCCTTCACCTCAAGGCCGGTCGCGACGTTGATGACGTGCAATACCGCATCGCAACCACCGAACGCGGTCACGCCCAGCGCCGGTTCCACGGCGGGCGAGCCATTGATGTAGTTGCCCGTCTCGTACGACCAGTTTGTTTTGCCCGTTACCGAGTCGAGGCTGTAGAGCATGTAATCATAGCTGCCGACGAGAATCGCGGGAGCGCCGCCCTTCGGATTCTTCACCCAGTTTGGCGCGCCGAGAATCTTGTCTTTCGTTTCGAATTTCCATTTCAAATCGCCCTTGGCGGCATCCAGCGCGTAAAGGAATCCATCTTCGGAACCGAAATAAACCTGACCGTTCAGAACGAGTGGCGCGGACTCGATGCCGCCGGTGGTCTTGAACTTCCAAAGTTCCTTGCCCGTCTTGAAATCAATCGCATGCAGATGCTCGTCGTACGATCCGATAAAGACGCGACCATCGACGATTGCCGGGGAGGATTTGATCGCCTGCCCGGTCTTGTAGGACCACTTCAACTTGAGATTGGCTGAGAGCTTTCCGTGAGCGACGCCGGAGAGATTTTGCTGCCCGCGGAACATGTGCCACCGGCCAATACCCGGCTTGTTGGATTTTGCGGTTTCCGCTGCGAAAGAAGAGAAGCTGAAGAAAATCGTCAAAATCAGCGAAATATAACGGAAATGTGGAGAAAATCTGTTCAAGCGCTTCATGGTGTCCGTTTCTTGCCGACCGCGTAAAGATGACGGAATATCGGCATTTTTCAATCAATTAATACCTATACGTATTAAATAAGTCGGACCGCCTGAATGCCGGTTCGGTTCAAAAAAAATCGATACCCGATGTTTTCAGAGGCCTGAATCTGGCTTCGAAGGAGGTATCGCAGGTAACCTACTGAAGTGTCGGAGGATGTTCACTGCGCTTTGGAATCCCGGATAGATCCGTTAACCCGACGCCACAAATCGGAACGGCCACAAGAATCACAAAGACAGATTCAAGGGATACTTCGGGAGCGCTGGAATTGAACCCCGAATCGGGATCGGCACATTCCCGTTTTGTGTTTCTTTATATTTTTTTCGGCAAATGAACCGTCGGGAATCAAACCCGACCTGTTACCAAGGAGTCCACTACGCTCGGATCGGCGAGCGTGGACGTGTCGCCCAGATTGCTGACATCGCCCTCCGCTATCTTGCGCAGGATGCGGCGCATGATCTTGCCCGAGCGGGTCTTGGGCAGGCCTTCGGTGAATTGAATTTTTTCCGGCGTGGCATGCGGTCCGATGTGATTCCGCACCGACAAGACGATTTCCTTTTTCATTTCATCGGTAGGCTGTTCACCCGTCCGGAGCGTCACATACGCGTAGATGGCGTTGCCCTTGATATCGTGCGGAAAACCCACCACCGCCGCTTCAGCGACGGATGGGTGCTTCCCGATCGCGCCCTCGATTTCCGCCGTGCCGATATTGTGACCAGACACAATAATGACGTCGTCCATTCGGCCAGTGATCCAGTAGTACCCATCCGGATCGCGCCAACATCCATCGCCGGTGAAATACTTGCCGGGGAATCGCGAGAAGTAGGTGTCAATAAATCGCTGATGGTCGCCATAGAGGGTTCGCATTTGTCCGGGCCAACTCGCCTTCAGGCAAAGCGCGCCACGAACATCGTTGCCTTCGAGCGGCTTCCCCTCGCCATCGACAATCTCCGGTTGAACGCCGAAGAAAGGCAGCGTGGCCGAGCCGGGCTTGGTAGGTATCGCGCCGGGTAGTGGTGTTATTAAAATGCCACCCGTTTCCGTCTGCCACCAGGTATCCACAATGGGAGACTTTTCCTTGCCGACGACTTTGTAATACCAATTCCACTCTGGCTCCTTGATCGGCTCGCCAACCGTGCCGAGGATGCGCAGGCTGGACAGGTCGTGCGCGTTGGGAAAGGTGTCACCTTCCTTCATCAATGCCCGCAACGCCGTCGGTGCGGTATAAAAAATGTTCACCTTGTGCTTGGCGCAGATTTGCCAGAAGCGGCCGAAATCCGGGTAGTTGGGCACTCCTTCAAACATCATCGTGGTCGCGCCATTGGCGAGCGGTCCATAAATGATGTAGGTATGTCCGGTCACCCAGCCGACGTCCGCCGAGCACCAGTAAACGTCGCCCGGATGATAATCGAAAACGTAATGATGCGTCGTCGCAGCATAAACGAGATAGCCGGCCGTCGTGTGCAGGACGCCCTTCGGCTTTCCGGTCGAACCGGAGGTGTAAAGAATGAACAACGGATCCTCGGCGTCCTGTTCCGATGGCGGACAAATTGGATCGGCCGCTTGGCATGCTTCATGCCACCACACGTCACGCCCGTCAGACATGTTCACTTCGGCGCCCGTCCGTTTGACGACGAGGATCTTCTCAATCGTCGGTGTGTTGACGACGGCCTTGTCCGCATTCGCCTTCATCGGGATATCGTGTTTCTTGCCACGAACGCCAGTATCCTGCGTGATGATCGCCTTGCATCCCGAATCGTTGATGCGCGTGACGAGGCTGTCCGCGGTGAACGCGCCAAAGACCACCGAGTGAACCGCGCCAATCCGGGCGCAAGCCAGCACAGCCACCGCCAATTCGGGAATCATCTGCATGTAAATGCAAACGCGGTCGCCTTTCTGAATACCGAGATTCTTCAGTGCGTTGGCGGCTCGCTGCACCATGTCCTGCAATTCCCGGTAGGTGATGGCGCGGCTTTCATCGGGGTCATTGCCCTCCCAGAGAATGGCCACCTGGTCGCCCTTGCCGTTTTCCACATGCCGATCCACGCAGTTGTAGGAGGCGTTGATCTTCCCGCCCAGGAACCACTTGATATCGACCTTGTGATAGTCCCACTCCTGCAGCTTGTCCCATTTCTTCACCCATGAAAGACGGGCCGCATGCTCGCCCCAAAACGCTTCCGGGTCGTTGATGGATTTCTCGTACAACGCCTGGTATTCGTCCAGTGACTTGACGTAGGCATTTTCGGAAACGGACGCGGGCGGCTGATAAACCGGAATGGATGATTCAGTGCTCATAATTGCTCGGGAATTTCGACGGATTGTTAAGAAGTGCAATTAGCCGGGCAAGTTTTTTAACCCGAATTCCGAAGCGGAACGTGGAGCGCGCCCACCTCGGGCGCTGTTTTCCGCGCCCCCGCGGAAAACCCGGGCGCACTGAAACGATCCGAGTGTTCGTACAAGTGTCGCGCGCAAGACGCTGGCCGCGAGGCGCGACCAGCCACACCCGGGGCGGGTGTACACCCCGAAACCGGAATTCGGGTTGAAACGGTCGGATCGCGGCATTCATTCCGCGGAAGCGTCCATTCCAAGTCAACGCTTACGCCCATTCCTCTGCTGCCGAAACCAAGCACCATTTTGTGTGTCAGAACCCTTGATTCAAAATCGCGCGGGCCGATTTGCAAATCCACGTTTCTGCGGAATGAATTCCGCGATCCAATTGTACGGTTCCGGCTAAAACTGAAACGAGGGCCGCGACATGCTTTCCTTCAGCGTCTGCAGATCCCGAAACGCGGCATAGCCGACGGCCTCGTTTCCATCGAGAAAGGCGACAAAGGAGACGCCCTGCGCTGTCTTCGGCACTTCAATGTATTGGCGGAGCAATTCCATGGCGGGCAAGGTGCGGCGGCCCATGACATCGACGAGTTGCAGGGGATTAACCTCGCCAAATGTCCGATAAACCAGCTCGGTGCAGACAAGTTTGTCAGTGGAAAAGAAATCAAATTTGAAGTCGTACGGTTTGTCGAGATGGGAGAACACCTTGGCCAGGCACTCGGCTCGTTGTTCGTCGGTGAGTTTGGTGCGGAAGACGCAGGCGCCATCCGCCTCGCCCACGGAATGTTCCATGGAGGTGAAAATAACACCTTCACCGAGGGCTTCGATCAGGCGATGCGAGTGCCCCTGATGATCACGCGATTTGAACTTCGCCCAATGCGGTTTGACGCGAGGGTCGTCGGCCAGGCCGAGCGCGGCGAGTTGCTCCGGCGTGCCGATATAGATGGCAACGTGGGACCAGTAGCCGGGCATGAAGGCATTGGACAGCGCCCAGTTGCGGCGTTCAATGATGAGGTCACCCGGTCGCAGCCTGGATTCCAATTGCCGGACATGCGTATCCTGGATGAGCGACTTACCGCCTTCCCTCGGATCGCGCACGCGAAGGCGCGACACAAACATCGAAATCGCGCTCTGCAAATCATAGGCGGTTGATTGCCCGGCTTTCACCGCGTCTTCGACCACGGTCTGCAGGGGAATCGCCTTCAGCTTTGGCAGGAGTTTGCGAATCGTCTGCGACGAATGGAATATTCGTTGGCGAAGCTGCGGATGTGAGACTTTCGAGACCGTGACCGGATTAGCCAGATCGCCCGATTGAAATTCATCCAACGCACCGAGCATGCGCTTCTGGTAGTCCGGGTTCTGCAGATTGCGGCGAATCTGGTCGAGCATCCCCTCGGGGATATTCCAAAGCGGTTCAGCCTCGTTCAGCTTGCGGATGGCCTGCTCTTCACCCTGAAACTGGACGACGAATCCCAGCGACGCCTCGTAGAGGGTCGTGGCGGCTGTAAGACAAATGAGCCCGGCCAACTCGCGTTGGGCGGGGTCCTGAATCTGCCGGTAGTTCTGGTATTTCCAAATCAGTCGTAACAGCACCGATCGGTAGTTCAGGTAATCGAGCATCAGGCGACGGATGGCGTCGTTGTTCGTCTGGCTGTAGAAGTCGCGTTTGCCGGCAAGAAACTCGCGTTGTATCCCGTCCACTTCGCCGCGCAGTTCGTCGATGCCGACGATCACTTCACGGAGGGCGGGTTCATCAAGTGCGAGGGGAACCCGGAGGGCTTCGACGGAATAAGCCGTCAGGTCCGGGCCGGGTGGCAAGGCGGGCGGTTGGCGGGATTTTTGAATGATCGAGTTGATCCAGAGAAAGCCGGCAACGATCGCGACTGAGACGGCAGCGCGAATCGTGTTGCGGTAAACAAAAGTTCGCCAGCAGAAGGGCGGCGGGTCGGGTTGCGGAGCGTGAATCTCCTCGAATCGCTTCGCCAATTCACCAAGCCGGATCTTGATTCGATTCTGCTCGGCGCGGATGGTCGCCAGGTTTTCGGACTGAAAAAGCAGGAACACATCATTCCACCAGAGCTTCGCCGTCCGGCGAAAAGCCGGCCAATAACTCAGGGCGTACAATCCGGCGAAGGGGGCGAGAATCGCCCAGGTGGTGGCAATCCACGGCATGAAATATCTGGCCATGCACCACCAGACGCCAAGATACCACGCTCCGTAAATCGGCAGTCCATAAATCAATCGCATCATGGCGACCGTAGTCCGACCGACGTGCGTGCGGCTGTATCGGTCATTGAGCCAGCGCACCAGCGTGTACGGAAGAATGTGATGCAACGTGCCTATCAACACCGGGACGACGCCCAGGAACAGCCGCAATGTCATCCAGACGAGCAACCCCAGCATGGGCAGACTGGTGTGATTAACGACCGGGGAACTGATGCCGAGTCCTTTTTCGCCCAATTGCTTGCGGTGCTTTAGGATGGCCAGGCCAACCTCGCGCGCCTCCTGACGCGACTCTTTCATGAAGTGATTGATCGCATTCGCGATTCGTTCGCGTTGTCGGAGGCCCGCAACGGGATCTCGACGAACGCGCAGGCGGGACGGTGGCAGCAGAGTCTCCAATTCATCGACGAAAGACGCCCAGCCCGGTTCATCCAGACCGATCACCAGTTCCCGTAAACGGGCATCCACCTCGGCGGTCAGATCGCGGGTGGTTTTCTTTGCGTTGCCCTCATTGCGGACCAGCCACTCATTCACCAAAATTGGCTTGCCGATGCGCACCCAGATGGAACTACGAAAACGCTCCTTGTTTTCGTAGTTCAGCCCGATGGGAATCAACTTGAGCCCGGTCGCGCCTTTCTCATGCGCCAGTACGGCAATGCGCGCCGCGCCGCTTTTAACCGGTTCCAATCCTGGCAAATCGTGGCTTTTGCCCTCGGGGAAAATACCCACGTTGCGACCATCCGCCAGCACCGCTGCCGCTGAATCAAGTGATTCAAGATTGCGCTTCACCTGCGAACGATCATCCTGCCCGCGAAACGCCGGAATCATTCCCAGCGCCTGCATGATCGGACCGAGGACCGGCGTCTTGAAAAGCGGAGCCTTGGCGAGATAATGCACCGGCAGCCGAGTGGAAATGCCGATGATGACCGGATCAACCAGCGAGTTGGCGTGATTGGCCAGTAACAGAAACGGGCCTTCCCCCGCCAGTGATTCCTTTCCCTCCACCACGATCCGCGGATAGTGAACCTGCACCAAAAGCCGCATCAACTTCCGGCTGACCTGACTGAGCATGTTATTGATCCACTTCATGACGCGGAGGAAACCCGGCAGCAACAGTTGATGATGCGGCCCGTTCGGTCAATCGGGGAGTTAATCCCGAATTCCGAAGTTGGAGAGCACACCCGCCTCGGGTGTAGCTGGCCGCGCCTCGCGGCCAGCTTTTTACGATCGGGATTGTCACGAACGCTCGAATCGTATCGGTGCGCTCGGGTTTTCCGCGAGGGCGCGGAAAACAGCGCCCGAGGCGGGCGCGCTCCCCAATCCAGTTCAGAATTCGGGTTAATCAGTAAATTGGAGAGGCGATTGCAAAACCCCGTAGCAGCCGAGGTAACGCGTGCCGCGCCATAGCTGAGCGAAGGCGGGAGGCTCAAACTTCGAGAAGATCAGAGCCTGCCAATGAACGGGTTGGCGAATGTGGGGTGGGTCTCCGACCCGCCGGTTCCGGGAACCTCTGGTTCCCCGGACACATCCGGGCTCAATTCTGTTCCCGGGAACGGCGCCCTCAGAGAGGCCGCGACCGGCAGGTCGGAGACCTGCCCCTGGAGTTTGGTTATTACTAGATTGGTGATCT
>CALBIE010000551.1 GCA_937893495.1 uncultured Verrucomicrobiales bacterium
AGTCAAATCGAGGCTTCCGGAATCAAACTGATCCAGTTCGAATTTCATCATCAAAAATTTGTTCCGGCCGGTGAAAACGGATCTCATTCCACTGTGAGTATGGTCGCCCATGCTCACAACGCAGGGACTTCCGAGAGGTTTATTCTTACGGGAGATTTAAATATTTCCTGGCAATCCTCCAGTCGAGCAGGCGATGTCCCGATAATAGCGGATCTCTCGGCAACCAACCTCACCGTAATGACCCGCAAGGGAAACCAGGCATTCACAAACGTTGCGTTACCCTACCCCATGGAGACCATTTTCCACCCGATAGCAGTTTATGATTTGAACCGCGACGGTCTGGCGGAAATTCTTTTACCGGCCAATAACGTGGTCTATTGGAACCGGGGTGGAATGCGTTTCGAATCGACCAACCTGTTTGATCGAGTGCCCGAAGGGATCAAAATGAAGGAACTCGATCGGGAGTTGCCCTGGCTGAAATCGGTCATTGCAGATTTCACGCGAGACGGATTACCCGACATACTGTTGACGTTGCCAAATCATGGCATCTTCCTTTATGCCGGCAATGAGCAGGGAAAGTTTACCGAACAGCCAGTCAAAATGTTTTCTACTTCTGAGCGTTTTTATGAAGTGTCCGCAGTAACTTGCGGAGACATCAATGGGGATGGCTGGATCGACGTTTGGCTCGGTCAATACCGTCGTCCCTACGATTCCGGCCAGATGCCGACGCCTTTTTACGATGCGAACGACGGTTATCCATCTTTTCTGCTCTTGAATCACGAAGGGCGTGGGTTTGAAGATATCACTATTGCCGCCGGGTTGGGTGAGAAACGACGACGGCGCAATTACAGCGCATCTCTCATCGACCTTGACGAAGATGGCGATCTCGACCTGCTGACAGTGAATGATTTCTCGGGAATCGACGCTTTTCTGAATGATGGCAAGGGCTACTTCACTGAGCGGACGGGAGACCATTTCGACGTCCGAGCAAACTTCGGGATGGGCCATGTCTTTGCAGATTTCGACAACGACGCCCGACTCGACCTTTACGTCACTGGCATGAGTTCCACCACGGCGCGACGGCTGGACGCGATGGGTTTACGAAGGGAGGATTTTCCCGAAGTCAATCGAATGCGCAAGACGATGGCCTATGGTAATCGGATATATCTCGGTCAGGGTGACGGAAAATTTCGTCAACCGGCCTTTCTCAATCAGGTTGCCCGAACCGGCTGGGCGTGGGGCGTTTCTGCTTTCGACTTCGGCAATGACGGGACAATGGATCTTTACGTGGCCAACGGGCATGTCAGCGGCAAGAGCTGCTCGGACTATTGCACCCGTTTCTGGACACACGATGTCTATGTCCAGAACTCCCTCACAAATAACGCACTGGCACAGGTATTTCAGGCGGAAATGAATCGGTTCAGCCAAGCGTCATGGAACGGATTTGAAAAAAATGTTCTGTTCATCAACAAGGGCGGGCAGGACTTCGTGAACGCGGGATTCCTTTTCGACGTTGCCTTTGAGAGTGATTCCCGCAATGTGATCTCAGAGGATTTTGACCACGATGGTCGAATGGACCTCCTCTTCGTCGTCATCCCCAGCCGACCCCAGGGATCGACCACCGGATCGCTGCAACCGCGTTTGCTGCGCAATGTCTGGCCGGACAACGGCAATTGGATTGGCGTTCAGTTGCGCGGCGACAAACAGACAACCCCTTGCGGAGCCAGGGTAACCATCAAGACCGCCAACCGTGATTATGTCGGGGTCGTGGTCAGCGGTGATTCCCATTGGTGTCAGCATTCCACGACCCGACATTTTGGAATTGGAGACAACATCAGGGTGGATCAAATTGTTGTGACCTGGCCCAATGGATTAACCACTCGATTCGAGAATCCACCGATTAATCAATATCACCTGCTGACTCCTTCCGGTCCCGAACCCGCCACTAAAAGCCAATAGACGCTGCCGCAAAATATTGTCCCATTCCACAGACTTCCGCTTTCTATCACACACATGCACGGGGCATAAAAAGACCCATTGACACTTTCAGCTACGGGTCATAAGAATCGAGTAATGAAATTTTCACTGAAATTCACGGGAATTATCTCAACCATTGCAGTCGCATTGCTCCTGGTAGCCTGCGGAAAGCCAAAAGCGCCACCACACGAGGAGAAATCGGCCGCTGCGGAACTTTCGAAGTTTCCCGGCCTTACCAATTCCAATCCTGCAGTGGTGTTGAAGGAATTGAATGAAATAAGGGATAGCCTGGAACAGGAGTTAATGACACAGGACAAGCAATTCACTGAGGTGGAGGATTTCGTGAAGTTCGGTTATCTCAAGGAATTGCCGAAACCTCCTGCCGGCCGCACTTACTTCTTTGATAAGCAGCAACGGAAAATCGTACTTCGATAGATTACCTGATTGCTTCAGCCGTGGAACACAGACCGGACAGGTTGTCCGGTCTTTTTCCGTTTTGTACCCGTAACTCTTGTTGCGAATATCGCTCGCCTCCTCCGAAAACGGGGGCGGTGCAGTCGGCATCTTTTCGCGCTTTCGCCAATATCCCAAACTCGAGAAAAGACAATGCAAAAGCAGCTACGCGTCCGCTACCTTTTGAGCCCAATAGTTACCAGCCAAGCAGAAGGACAAAGATTAGAGGTTCGACATAGTCTCACCCCACCACTGGTGGCCAGCCAGGCACCCACCCCCAGGTGGGGCGACGCTACGCGGAGCCTCTGATCTGTATTTTGAGCAGGAGGACAAAGATCAGAGGTTCGACGTAGTCTCACCCCACCACTGGTGGCCAGTCCGGCCAAGCACTTCATCCATTTCTGTAAATTGCATTATTTTAAGAAAAAGGCCGGACTTCCGTCCGGCCTCGAAACCTTGATGATGTTAAAAATCCAGGAATCACTCTCTAATTACGGTCCCACTGCGCAAGCGGCTGGTTTCGGCGAACCAGGGCATTGTTGGCACTAACATCCACCCAACCGAGTTTGTCACCGGAAACCATTTCGGCCCGACCATCCACATGAGCTGCGCCGCC
>CALBIE010000552.1 GCA_937893495.1 uncultured Verrucomicrobiales bacterium
CGCTCTTCAACGCGCTCACCGGTCTGCGAGCCAAGGTCGGCAACTACGCCGGCGTCACCGTCGAACGCAAAGAGGGACCGTTGCGCGGCGGGAACGGAAGGGCGGACGCAACGATTCTCGATCTCCCCGGCACGTACAGCCTGAGTCCCAAATCACTCGATGAGCAAATCTCGCGTGACATTCTGTTCCATCGTCTGAAGGAAGTCCCGGCGCCCGCTGTCGTCGTCGTCGTGGTGGACGCCTCCAATCTCGAACGCAATCTTTACTACGCCACGCAGGTCATTGAGTTGGGTTACCCGACGATTATCGCGTTGAACATGATGGATGTTGCCGAACAAAACGGGCATGCCATCGACACGGAAAAACTCTCCGCCGAACTCGGAGTTCCCGTTTGTCCCATGGTCGCCAATGAAGAATCCGGAGTTCCGGAATTGCGGGACCGGATATTCACATCGCTCGACGCCGGCAAGGCAGCCGAACCCAAAACCTTCCATCAACTCCCTCCGCTCTTTTCCACGGAAGTCGATGACCTTACGCAAAAGCTGGTGATGCTGCTGGACGAACGGACGACGCGGGCCGCAGCCGAGGCACTTCTGATTTTGTCGGATGAGAAAGCCGAAGCCGCGCACAGTCGGCAGTACCCCGAGGAAATCAAGACGGCCATTCGCGAGGCTCGAGCCCGTTTGGAGAAGGCAGCCATCGACTGGCGCTCAGTGGCCATCGAGGCCCGCTACGCGCTGATGGCGTCGATTCACGATGCCTCGGTGACGGAGGAACTCGAATACAGGGAAACCTTCAGCGACCGGATCGATGGAGTCCTCACCCACAAACTCTGGGGAATGCTGTTCTTTGTCGGAATCATGGCGTTGATGTTTCAAGGCATCTTTACCATCTCCGAATGGCCGATGACGTGGCTGGAAAGTGGCGTTGCCTGGCTGGGAAATATCATTGGAAGCATCATTCCGCCAGGCGATCTGCACAGCCTGGCCGTGGACGGTGTCATCGCCGGGGTCGGAGCAGTGGTGGTCTTTCTTCCGCAAATCTGCCTGCTCTTTCTCTTCATCGGTATCCTGGAAGACACCGGCTACATGGCCCGCGCCGCCTTTCTCATGGACCGGTTAATGAGCAAGGTTGGTCTCCACGGCAAAAGTTTTATTCCGATGCTCAGTTCATTTGGCTGCGCGATTCCCGGCATCATGGCGACCCGCACCATTGAGAGCCCGAAGGATCGGCTGGTTACGATCCTGGTCGCGCCGTTGATGAGTTGTTCAGCCCGCCTGCCGGTTTACACCCTGCTCATCGCGGCATGCGTTCCGGATAAAACGTTGGGCAACCTCGACTATGCCGTAAATCTCGGTTTCGTTAAGTTAAACTTTTTTGCCTTCCTTGGCCTTCAGGGTCTGACCATGCTCGGCATGTACCTGCTGGGCATCGTCGTGGCACTGCTCATGGCGTGGTTGTTCAAGAAAACCTTGCTCAAGGGTGAAACGCCGATGCTCATCATGGAGTTGCCACCTTACAAGAAACCGGTGGTCAAAGTGTTGTTCCGCCACATGTGGGATCGCTCGCAACTGTTTTTGAAGCGCGCCGGCACGGTCATCTTCGGCATCAGCATCCTGCTTTGGTTTCTCGCGACCTATCCGCGCAGTGAAATCCAGGCAGCGCAGTTTGCGGAACAACGCGCGAAAGTCATCCGCCTCGCCTTTCCCGCAGTTACAGAGACCGTCACCATCGAACAAAAGATCGCCGAAATCGAAGCAAAGCATTCAGCGGACGCGTCCGTCGAGCCCAGCGATGCCGAGGCCGTCGCCTGGGGATGGATCAGCGCCATCAACAAGGCTGAGACAGGCGAGCAGCTCCGCAACAGCTTTGCCGGAAAACTTGGTCATGCCATCGAGCCATTCATCAAGCCACTCGGATTCGACTGGAAGATTGGCATCGGCATCGTCGCTTCGTTTGCGGCCCGCGAGGTGTTCGTCAGCACGATGTCCACCGTTTACAACGTCGGTGAGGCCGATGATTCAGACGAAGGAACGAAGACCCTGGCCGAAACGTTACGCGCTCAACGGAACGATGATGGCGAACCCGTTTACACCACACTGGTCGCCATCACGTTGATGGTCTTCTACGTGTTTGCGCTGCAGTGCGTAAGCACCATTGCGATTGTTCGTCGCGAGACCAACGGCTGGAAATGGCCGATGTTTCAACTCGCTTACATGACCGCGCTCGCCTGGGTGCTGGCGTTCATCACCTACCAGGGCGGCCGGCTATTGGGTTGGGGTTGAGGCAGGATTCAATCCGATTTACACAAGATTGCGCCCCATTCGTCTCCGTTTCTGTTCAGTCAGCGACTTTCAGCAAAGCCGGACGCTTGCGGGAGGTGGAGCGTTCCCTGAAGCACGGCCCTTCGGGCATAGGACCACTCCGCCCGTCGGAATTGCCACCGAACCTCTTTGGACTGCGGTGGCAGAGCGCAGCGGCGACACCGCTTTCCTTGGCGTGTTCAACAATCGATTTGTATGGAGCGGGCAACCTACGGCTTGCGCCTCCCCGGACACTGCGGTGACGTTCGATTTCCATCAGGCAAACCCGACTCGCTCACGTCCCAAAAGCGGTGTCCACACCCCTTCAGGGCTCCGCCACCGCAGTCCATAAAACCTCGGCGCTCACAGTCGCTCGAGTTCCGCCGCCACTGGTTCCATAACCAACCTCTCGACCATACTTTCCTCCTCCCCGTGATTCCCGGAACGCGGCTCGATGCGACACGTCGAACTGATAGTCGTCAATCACCCCTTCGTAATCGTCTCATCGAGGTTCAACAACGCGTTCGCTACGACCATCCACGCAGCAAACTCGGTCGCCGATGCGACGTCTGAATTCAGCCTGCCCCGCCTGACCAGCTTTTGAGCGGCAACGGCGTCTTTCAAATAGGTCTGCCGAGCGATGGACAGGAGTTTTTCCAGCTCAGCCAGTTCTCTTTCCACCGGCTGTCGCGTCACACAACTGCGAAAACCGTAGGTGAGTTGTTCGGAATCGCTACGACCCGTTGCGAGCATCCTCCGGGCAAGACCAGCCGATGCCTCGACAAACACGACGTCGTTCAACGTGTTCAATGCCTGCAATGGATTGTTGCTCCGGCCTCGCTGGACGGTGCATAAGTTCCGTCCCGGCAAGTCGAACGTCTGACTGGCCGGAT
Organism: uncultured Verrucomicrobiales bacterium; assembly: GCA_937893495.1. Taxonomy (GTDB): domain Bacteria; phylum Verrucomicrobiota; class Verrucomicrobiia; order Limisphaerales; family JAYPXF01; genus CALBIE01. The sequence goes on from CALBIE010000552.1 coordinate 3,197, forward strand.
AGGCCGCCGTCCGCCGAAGAAACGTGTACATCCCGCGGCGATATCGATCGGCCCCCGTATCTTCAACCCAGCGATCTCGTGAATCGTAAAAGCTATAGCTATTCTCCCAGATTCCCTCCGGTTGCGGCGGAAAGACACTGAGTCCGCCAACGGCTTTTTCCAACCGCCCACTTGCGCTCAACACAATATCGCGAACTGCTTCCGCGTGCATCCGAAACCGAGCCCCACGCCCCAACAGGACATTATCGGGATCAACTTGGTGCATGGTTTTCGTTCTCACTGACGCTTGGCGATAAGTCGCAGAGTTTACGATCAACCGATGAATCCACTTCAGATCCCATCCACTTTCCATGAACTCCACAGCCAGCCAGTCGAGCAACTGAGGATGCGACGGCGCCTCGCCTCGCATACCGAAATCAGCGGGAGTCGAAACCAGTCCGCGTCCGAAATACTGTTGCCAGATTCGGTTCACGGTTACGCGTGCGACCAGTGGATTATTCGTGCTCATCAGCCAGTGGGCGAGTCCAAGTCGATTGGGGGGTTGGCCACGAAGCCAGTCGTGAAGAATCGCCGGTACTCCGGTAACGGCCGGCTTGATCGGGCGTTGAAAATTTCCCAACTGCAAAACATACGAGGGCCGTCGATTCGAGCGTTCCTTCATTACGAGGGTCGATGGTATCAGGTTCCGCTCGCGGAACTGCAGATCGAGATAAAGTTCGCGGGCATAATTGATATTTGAATCCATCGCGTAGCGCTCTTGATCCGTTTTCGGTTTAATCTCGCGAATGTCCTGATAGCGGGACATGACGGCATCCATCTGCATTCGTAAACGAATCTTTTGCTGAGCACGGTACACCGGAAGATTCAACTTCAGGACGGGATCGGGCGCTAGTCCGTTGTCCACCGTGTTGTTAAAAAAGGCGTATAGCGCGTAATAATCGTACTGCGTCAAGGGATCATATTTGTGCGAATGACACTGGGCGCAGTTCATCGTCAGGCCCAGCCAAACGGTCGCCGTGGTATCCACCCGGTCAAGGACACTGGCCACGCGAAACTCCTCCACCTCCACACCATCTTCGTCGTTGAGCAGAGTGTTGCGATGAAATCCCGTGGCAATCAATTGTTCCGTGGTCGGAGAAGGCAACAGATCGCCGGCAAGCTGCTCGATGGTGAATCGATCGTATGGCACGTTGCGATTGAATGCCTGAATAACCCAGTCCCGCCACGGCCAGAGACTGCGCGGATTGTCGCGCGCATAACCGTTGGTATCCGCATAGCGCGCGAGGTCGAGCCAGGGTACTGCCTGATGTTCGCCAAAGTGCGGCGAAGCCAACAGATGTTCGATCAACGCCTCAAGCTTGTCCGGTTGTTTCGAACGAACAAATCGATCCGCCTCCTCGACCGTCGGTGGCAGTCCGATCAGGTCGAGATACAACCGGCGCACCAAAGTGTAATCGTCAGCTCGTAGCGAAGGCGTCATCCCCTGCTCTTCCAGTCGCGCCAGCACAAACCGATCGATCCCGTTGCGACTCCATTGACGGGCGGCAACGGCTGGAAGCGCCGGTCTGGCGGGCTTGATGAATGCCCAATGGGAATCGGCCGAGGGCCAGATAGCGCCCGCCGCGATCCAACGGCGCAGAATCTCTACATCGCCACTCGCGAGCGCCTCAACATTTCGCGGCATACGGACATCGGCATCGTCGCTGGAAACGCGTTTGAACAGTTCGCTCGCTGCCGGATCGCCGGGAACAATCGCGGCCCTGCCATCCTCGCCGGGAATCAGCGCGCGCGCGTGCGAATCGAGGCGCAGCCCACCCGATTGCTTGTCGGGACCATGACAGCGCAGGCAGTGACGCGAGAGAATCGGTTGAACATCCTGTCTGAAATCCACGCCCCAAGCGGCGGTAGCCGACAAAGAGATCGCCCCCAACCAACCCGTCAGCAGCCACTTCGACACCCCATGATCGGAGATCATTTTTTCGGATTCAGCTTGAACAAAACTGACGGATCGATGGACGGCGGCTTGTTGGTTTTCGCATTGGCCGGCACGGCGTTTGTCGTCGCCGTTTTTGCGCCACCGCCAAACAAACCACCCAGGCCTTTCAGCACGTTACCGACCTCGCTGCCGGCATTTTTCGTTCCCTGACCCAATCCTTTCAGCAGACTGCCAGCCCCTCCTAACATGTTGGTTCCACCTCCAGCGCCAAGATTTTGAATGACTTTTCCGGCATTCTTCCCGATGTCACCGATAGCACCTTTGCCCAACCCACCCAACGCGCCGAACGCCAGTTGCCCAATCGCAAGATCATTTCTTTTGATTACGGGTTGCCCCACCGTGCCCTTGATTTCCACGAGTCGGGGCAACCTGGTGTAGGGCGAGTTCGGATCGGCGCTGCCGAGGGTCAGGCGTTCGGCCGCCTTGCGCGACAGCCACAAGTCAATCGGGATATTGAGAGGGGAATTCGTCAGTACCGGCGCAATGGGCGTTACTCCCGCCGCGTGTGCCAAAAATATCTCGCTCTTTATATCAACACCCCGCAAATCGACGTTGCCGTTTCCCATCAAAACATTGGCTTCCATGTGGGTGATCGGAGAACTGGTCAAATCCGGAATTTTTAACTGAGCTGCAAGACCCTTGAAAAACGGACCTCCCAAGTCGTTCCCAAGCCTCCCCAGCCCTCGTGTGAACCGACCCAGCATGGTCTTCGCGGGAGCCTTCGCCACCGCCGGTTTCAATCCCTGCTCCTTCAGGTAAACGGCCCCGTTCGTCAGCAGGAGAAAGACGTTACCCTGCAACGTTTTTGCCAGACTTGCGCCTGTCGTGCCGGCTCCCTTGATATTGATGTCGCCGATGAAATCGCCGCTCACGCGTCCGCCCATGTCAGGTGAAAAAGTCTTGGCCAACGGGCGAACCGGAACCTTGTCCGCGCCAAAATGAAACTCGTATTTGTAACCCGGCACTGACAAATCAACAGTCGCGCTGGCGTTCACCGGCGCGCCATTGGCCGTCAGGGTGAATGGCGTCACCTGCACCATCTGCGGATTCACCGCCGCCACGATGTTCAGGTTCTGCAAATCGACTTCGCGCAGATAAACCCGGCTGAGTTTCACCTGAAACTTCGAGTTTCGCATGGGCAGTTTGATCGGATCCGGTTCCCGGGTCGGGTCGGTCGGAGGCGCGGGCGGCGGCGGAACCGCCGCGACCTTCTTCCGCGAATCCCATAAGTCATAATAACGCGTCAAGTCCAGGGTGTTCGCCCCGACCAGCAGATTCGCCACCATCGCGTTGGTGTCGGTCAGATCCACGCGGCCGGTCACCGTCAGCTCGTTGTCGGCGCGCTTCGTGGGTTCCAGTTTCACCACGACGCCACCCAGATTGAACACCTTCTTATCCATCGAACCATCCAGCATCACACGGACCGAAAGCGGCTCGGCGGGAATCTGCCCGCTCGGATCATTCACGACGACATTGGCCACGGAAACCGTTCCTTTGACGGCGGATTGCCCGGTCAAATCAAACTGGCCGTGGGCGCTCGCGTTGATAGCGGCGGAGCGGAGTTTCTTGTCACCCAATAGTCCGCTCGCAAACGGTGCGAGCAGCTTTTCGTTCACGCCTTTGACGGCGAGATTGAAGCGACCCTTTCCGGCGCCCGTGTCATAGTTGGCGGTCACATCGAATTCGCCGCCCTTCGCTCCACCCTGAAGCATCTCGCCTTTCAAAGCCTTCAAATCAATTTTCATTTTCCCGGGTGTTGCCAGGTCGAGGGCGGCATTCGCCACCAGATTAATGTCCAGCGGAACGTTCGGTAACGCGCCGGCGGCATCAAGAATCAGCAGGTTCTTCACTTTGATGTCCGCATTCACGGATGACGCTCCGTTGGGATGATAACTGGCCTCGCTCGTCAATCCGATGGTTCCTGAAGCGATTTGATTCCCGCCCAGCGCCGGCCCGAGGATGGGTTGCAGCAAATTGCGATCAATACCAGCGGCGGCAATTTTCACCTGCGCGATTGCGGAGGCCACATTGTAGGATCCGGTGATGTCAATCGATCCGGCCGCATTGCCACCGTGGGAAATTTTGCCCGCCATTTTTCGAATGAGCGCCTCCTGATTGTTATTCCAATCCAAATCCACATCGAACGAAGTTCCCAGGCGATCGAAGCGGTATTGGTCGAATGAAGCCGTCAAGTCCGCCACGTTCAGAACACCCTTGATATTCTGCGTTGTCGCGCCGCCCTTGGCGGAATCAACCTTCTGGCTGATGCGCCCGGAATAGGTCACCTGCCCCTTCGCCACGGTCAGTTTTGGAATCGGCAGGAGACCCGCCGCTCGGTCCAGATAAAGATTCAACGACGCGCCGATATCGGCTGCCCTGGTAGTGATATCCACCGCGCCGGCCGCATTGAGCGTCATCAGTTGACCACCCGCCTGACGCACCTGGATGTTGGCGAAATCCAGATCGAACTTTTTCATATCCGCAAGTTTCCCGCGAACGCCGACGTTGACATCGATTCCTCCAATCACATTCGTACCGGCCTTCACCGCCAGCCCGCTGATGGTTTCCGTGACAGTCAGCGCGATTTCCTTCGCGCCTTCGTTTGCCTTCAAGTTGACCAGCAAATCAATCTTACCAGCCGGCGCAATCTCACCAACGAGGGGAGCCCAGTCAGCCAGGTCGAGTCCGGTCACGTTGAATTCCAGTTCCGATGCCGGCGCGTTACCCATCGCCGCGCCTCCGAGCGAAATGGTCATCGGCTGCGCCAGCGTCGCATAGACGAGTGGTTGTTGTTGACGCGTGCCATTGAGCGACAGTTTTTCCAATCGGGCGGTTTGATTCTCGGCGTTCCACCGGGCGTCGTAGTTCAGGGTGAAATCCATCTCTGGCGTGGTCTTGCCATCCTTCCGGATGCTCAGACGATTGATGGCGAGCCTGCCGCTGGCGTTGACGCCCTTGATGCCGGCAAGCACTTCGATGTCCTGCGTGCTGTTCAACTTCGTCTCACCAAAAGTCATGCCCAATGCCGCACCGGCAAGATTAAGGACATTCTTGTCGATGTCTTTGATCTCAAGTTTCAATTTGCTGGCCAGGGTTTCCAAATCAAACGGCCCCGCCACGACGACGGAACCCAACGTCGTAGTCGCGCGACTGAACTTGAGTTCACACTGTTTGAGTTCGGCCGGCGAAAGTTCCAGCGCGAGTTCGGCCAGCAGCTTTTCCGTCTCGGCAAAGGCACCACGGGCGGTTTTGATTTCGATTCGCGTATCGCCCTTGATCGCGGACGGCATCAGTTCCGGTGTCAGGCCGACATCATAAACGGACACCATATCGGCAAACACCGAGTCGGTCGCTGCCAGGGAACCGATTCCCTGCTCGAACTTGATCCCGGACGAGAGCTTCAGAACTCCCGTCAACCCGTTGCCGAGTTGGTCGAGTTCCACGTCGAATCGATCCAGCTCGATATTCCGCACCGCGCCCTTTGCTCCATGCTGGGTGACACGCACCTTCACGTTGGAAAGTTTGATATTGCGAATCTCGACCTGGGGCGCGGCGGATTTCTTTTCCGCCTTCGGGGATTCGCCACCGCCGACCGATTGAAGGATCGGATCAAGATTGGTCGTCTTGTCAGCATTCTGCACGTAATTCACCTCGACCCCATCGATGGCGAGTTCGCTCACCTTGAGTTTCCCGCCGAGCAACTGGGCCAGACTGTAGCTGATCCGGACCGAACCCGCCTTGAGCAACGGTTCGTCAGCCGAATCGACCTGCAATCCCTTGAGCGATAATCCGCTGAACAGGCCGACCGAAATGTCCGTTGCGGTTACTTTCGCGTTTATCGCCTTGCCGACCCTGGGCAATACAAAACTTTTGATGAACGTCCCACTCGTGCCAACCAAATACGCCACCAACAGGAGGCCAATAAATGCCCCGCCGCCAATGCCCAATTTTTTGCCGATCCCGGCCCGTTTTGCCGTTTCCGGCGTCTTTGTTTTCGTCATAACCTGCTGGATTTCCTGATGTCGAAGCTACATGATACACCCGTTCTGAAAAAGGCAAATCCTTCCAGTGAATCGACGTCTCCGGCGGAACACCGCAGTGGGAGCGCGGACTTCAGTCCGCAGAGGCGTTGCAGTGCAGAAATCTTCCATTTACCGGTGAAGATGGTTGCAGGGGGACGTTTCTGCGGCGTAAACGTCGCGCTCCGGGGCTCCATCCCTACGTGCCCTTTCCGGCGCTGAACCGGTGAACCAGTGAAGATTTCCATCATCATCCCCGCCTTTAACGAGGAAAAGCTCCTTCCCGCCACTCTGGCGGCCGTCCAGGAATCCATGAAATCGTTCCAGTTGCGAAAATGGCCATGCGAAATCATCGTCTGCGATAACAATTCGACGGACCAGACCGCAGTCATCGCGACCGCGACCGGAGCGCGGGTGGTTTTCGAACCGGTTAACCAAATCGGTCGCGCGCGCAACTGCGGAGCGGCCTCGGCCACCGGCGAGTGGCTGATGTTTGTCGATGCGGATTCACGTCCGACACCCGAATTATTCGCGCGAACCGGTGAAGTCATCGAAGCCGATACCCACCTGGCCGGAGGTTGTCTGCTGACACTGGATCAACAATCAGCATGGGCAAAACCCTTCGAATGGCTCTGGGGACTCGCCAGTCGGCTGAACCATTGGGCAGCCGGATCATTCATCTTTGTCCGTCGCGAGGCATTCGAGGCAATCGGCGGCTTCGATGTGTCGTTGTTCGCCTCGGAGGAAATCGACCTGAGCATCCGACTGAACCGACTCGCCCGGAAACAGGGTCGCCCGAAAATGCACATCATCAAAACGCCCCGGATGATCACCTCGGGCCGCAAGCTCAACCTGTATTCCAAAGGCGAACACCTGGCCTTTGTCCTGCGAGCGGCCCTCACCGGCGGACGATCCCTGCGTAAGCGCGACCAATGCGCCATCTGGTACGACGGACGGCGGTGAACGCGGCGGTTCCAATTGCGAAAACCGCCTGGGAAATATTGATTCGAAACTACCGGGGCACATTGCTCGGCCGGTTTAACAAACGATGCACGTTTAACCTTAAAACGGCAATTTGGGCAGCCAAAAGAAACACAAAAACCCACACAAGGGGGCGAGACAGATAGTCTGGAGATGCCCAAACCACTCACCTGCCGGGTGAAACGCCGAAGCCACTTGGGCTCACAAGAAGCCTCTAATTTTTGTGCCCTTTTGTGAGCTTTGTGACTATCAAGACCCCGGATATAGGTTCAATGGTTACGTTCGCGGACATCCCTGTTTTCCCGGCGCGCTTGAATTGTTTACAGTGTTGTCCGGATTGGTTTTATCAATGACGTGAAAAGCCCAGTTCCGAGTAAACTCGGGCCATGAGTACGCCTGCGAGAGGAAGTTTCGTCCGAGCCAATGGCGATAAAGAGCGAGGATCTCTCATCCACTACACGTTGGCGATGGCCAGCCATGCGGAGCGAGAGGAAATTCACCGCCTGCGGTTCGAGGTTTACGCCTGCGAACTGGGTCAACATCAACGGAATCGAGAAGGGATGCTGCGGGATGCCCTCGACGATTGGAATCATTACCTCGTCGTAAAGAGGAAACATAAGATTGCCGGATTCATCAGCATCACCCCGCCAACAGCACCCTCATTTTCCATCGACAAATACTTCCCTCGTCAAGACCTCCCGTTTGTTGTGGATGAACTGTCGTACGAAGTCCGCCTTTTGACCGTGGTACGGCGACACCGGGCTTCCGATGTGGCGGCATTGCTCATGTATGCCGCCTTGAGATGGGTGGAGGCGCATGGCGGCGAACAGATCGTGGGCATTGGCCGGCATGAGATAATGGATCTCTACCTTCGCTGTGGGCTTCACTCGACCGGCAGGAATGCCAAATCAGGTCGGGTTAGATATGAACTCATGCACGGCACCACCAGCGAACTTCGCCAACGAGCTGATTCGCGAAACAAACTATTGAGCCGGCTTGAGAAGAAGACGGAGTGGAAACTCCCGTTCACATTTCGCCAACCGGCGGGTTGTTTTCACGGAGGCGCGTTCTTCGAGGCCGTCGGCGACCGGTTTGACAAACTCGATCGACGGCATGAGATCATCAACGCCGATGTGCTGGATGCCTGGTTTCCGCCTGCGCCGGCGGTGACGGAGAACCTGCAACGCCATCTCCCCTGGCTGCTGCAAACGTCCCCGCCGACCGATTGTCGGGGATTGACGGAAACGATCGCCGAGGTGCGCAAGGTGAAACCAGCGAACCTGTTGCCCGGCGCGGGCTCGTCGGACCTGATCTTTCGCGCGTTTCGGTATTGGTTAACACCCTCCTCCCGCGTGTTGATTCTGGATCCCACCTACGGCGAATACGCTCATGTGCTCGAGCGGGTGATCGGCTGCACGGTGGATCGGTTCAGCCTGGAGGCGGAGGAAGGTTTTGCACCGGACCCCGAACGCCTGGGATCGGCGCTCGAAGACGGATACGATTTAGTCGTGCTGGTGAATCCCAACAGTCCCACCGGGTGTCATCTGCCCCGCGAACAATTGGCGGCGGCGCTGAAGCGGGCCCCCATGCACACGCGGGTATGGGTTGACGAAACCTACGTGGAATATGCGGGGGCGGATCAAACGGTGGAATCCATTGCAGCAGCATCGGAAAACGTGATCGTCTGCAAATCGATGTCCAAAGTTTACGCGTTGAGCGGCGCGCGAGTCGCGTATTTGTGCGCAGGGGAACATCAGCTTGAGAGCTTGCGGGCATTGACGCCCCCGTGGGTGGTGGGACTGCCGTCACAGGTCGCCGCAGTTCAGGCACTTCGGGCGGCTGACTATTATCGGGAGCGTTATCACGAAACAGCCGTTCTTCGCGAATCACTGGCGCGGGGCTTGGAAACACTCGGATGGCGCGTGTGGCCCGGCATTGCCAATTTTCTATTGTGCTCGTTGCCGCCTGCTGGACCGTCAGCGGCAACTGTGGTGTCACTCTGCCAGGCAAAGGGACTCTTTTTGCGCGATGCCCAACTGATGGGCGAACGCCTTGGAGACCGATGTATTCGCGTAGCGGTCAAATCACCGAACGCCAATCGCAGGATTGTGGAAATTCTCACCGAGGTGCTCGGCGTGGAATGCCAGCGCAAACGATTCGTTGAACCGGTTCGGCATTCGGTCCGGCAACCGGCAATCGTTGGCCCCGCTGTTTGTCAAATGACCTGAATCGCAACCCTGCGACGCCCGGGAATGAATCACCAACCATGTGACCATTGAAACAGAAAGGCGGCCACGGCCTGGGATCGCCGTGACCGCCAATCAATTCAAGTCGTTCCGAAAAACGGAAGCGGTAAACTACTTGCGATTGAGCACCGCGTTTTTCGTGCTGCCCACGACCGCCATGACCTGATCAATCAGGTCCGGTTTCACCTTGAGTTCCTTCAGGGTAGCCAGCAGGTGTCCGGCGATGGCGTTGAAGTGGGCCTCTTTCAGCTTGAGATTGGCGTGGATCTTTCGCATGTCCTTGCCGATCCACGCTTCGGGTCCGCCAAGAGCCGCCGCGAGAAAGGCCTTCTGTTTGTTGTGCTGGCGCCGCATGTTGACATCGTCAAAGAAATGATTGACCAGCTTGTCGGCCAGCACTTTTTTGTAGAACAAATCAACCGCAGCGCTGAGGGCGGCCTTGCCGCCAATTTTCTGATAAAGGCTGTTGGCCCGGGCTTCGTTGAACTCCTTCCGGCAATCTCCGCAGCAAAATGTGTAGGTCTTGCCCTCGTAGGCGACGGAGCATTTCGGATCAGCCGGCTTTCCGGAGATGGGACACTTTGCAGCGGCCGCCTTCTTACCCGCATCGGCCGGTTTGGCGGCGTGCAGTGCGAAGCCACAGAGAGAGATGAGACTGATGGCGATGAACTTGAGGATGTTTTTCATAGGGTGTGTTTGTATTTTACTGACTAAAAAAACTATCTAATGCGCTTAATTGAATCAGCGCCCGATGTGACAATAAGCAGACGGCGAGAGTCGGCATACTGACTGCCCAAATTCTGCGATTTGTTCACCCACCATTGCCGATTCTCCCGAAATTAAATGAGCCTCACGTCGGCTGCTACGAGTTGATAGGTTTTCAATGCCCGGTGGCTACTGTTTCGTTGAAGAACCGGAAGCCTTTGGAGTGGAACTGACGTTGTTGGTGATGGCCCCAGCCCCTTGCTTCGCCGGCGTTCGCGTCGCCGGTTGATTAGTCAGCGCCGCGGAATTTGTCGCGGGCAGAGCATTCGTTTCCGGTACCATCATCGGGAAGGGTATCTTTGGCGCGGGCGGTTTGGGCCGCCAGTTGACATCGCGATACGATTTGTTCCCAACCATGTCAGTTGGCCCCGTAAAGTGAGGTCCGCCAGCGGCGTTATAACCAAGCGTGCGACCAAATCGTGACTGGCTGACCCAGAACGAGTAGAGGCTGGCTTTCTTCAGGTAGAATTTGAATCGCACCGGTCGCCCGATGAGCATTCCCAGGTTGGGAATGTCCTGCCAATTGACGCTCGACAAGGTCTGGTCGCCTTTCACGGGAAAGCAGGCCGTGCGCGACAGCAGGAATTTATCCTTGGTATCATTCTTGATAATCTCAACCACACTCCCGTCCGGGTGAAGCACCTCGACTTTGATTTCGCCATCCTCTGCATGCGTCTGGTAATTGGCGAAGAAGTAACCGGCACCCTCGAACTTGACCGGACGCGTAATCAGAATGCCTTCATCGTCGGCTCGCATCTCCGCAAATCCATCACGGCGAATGGTCGCCAGGCCCATCGCGCCGTTGATGTCCCTTTCCTTCTCCGATCCGGCCCGCCCACTGAAGTAAACATGCAAATTGCGCCCGACAATATTGAATCCGCCACCGACTGACTGGACGTTGCCCCACCGCCAGCTTCCTTTCTCATCGGAAACGGGAATGAACGGGCGACGATCCGGCCGAAACCAGTGAAAACCGTCACGACTGAAACCGAGTTGAATCTGGTTTCGCTTGGGCCGCCCCGGATACTTCGTCTGGTTTCCCTGCCAGATCGTAAAGAGGCCCACCATGAGACTTTCGTATGGAGTCGCGTCAAGATTGTAGAGCTGTGGAGTTTCACCAATCTCCGCATGCGGTGAATCCAGACGATCCGCCCCTACCCAAACCGTCGGCTCGTCCGCCTTTTTCCATAAGTTGTCGGTGAACAGGTTCTTCACTTCCCAGTACCGCCGTTTGCGCGGCGGCGCCTTGTCGCGCAGACTGAAAGCCCACACGCCGCGGAAGGGATTGTAAAAAACGGTCGAGCGATCTCCCACCGGACCAGAGAGCCTGAGCGGCTCAGTCCAGGAAATACCATTGGATGATGTTTGCAGTGCCAATCTCCAGTCGCCTTCGGCGCGGGTGGTGCGAAACATTTTGTATCGCTGCGCCAGATTTGTCGCCGTGTGATCCAGCCAGATCGTCGATGAATCGCGCTCGTTGGTCTGCACGATGCTGGATTTTGCTGCTCCGATTTCCGCGCGAACCCAGTCCAGACCATTACTGGACGTGGCGTGCGCCGTCGCCCGCGAATACCCGGCCATGTACCACATCTTGAAATGATAGTTCGTCGGATCCCACCACACCCCGTCGCTGAAGGGCATGGCCATCGGCCCGCGACCGGATTTCTCCCAGGCAGCCTCGGGCCGGAAGACCGGGTTGTTGGTATGCAAGACCGCCTGATGATAAATTCGCTTCAGCGAGGAGGTCGCAATAAGGAAATCGTCCACAAACAGTTGCCGCCCGATGGTGATGTCGATCACCGGCGGCGGATTGCTCAGGTAGGGAACGTCCATCGGTTTGCCCGCGTGAAAGGCGTTCGTCGGCGGCCATTGCACCGGAAGCACGATGCCATTGTAGAGCGTTTCTCCAACCGGTTGAGTCAACGGAGTCGGCACCACCGGCAGGCTGGCAAGTGGTGGTTGGGAAAGGAGATTCGGGACCGCTGGTGCCACGTTGGATACCACCGGAGGAATCGACTGAGTCAACAGATTGGTCACCGGGACAGTGGACGGGTTTGGCTGAGTCGGCGGCGCGTTGTTGTTCAAGGCTTGGGCCCGCAACTGAACCTGGTGTTTGGCTGATAACGCGACCCTGGGTGCGTTCAATATCTGCGTTGACGTGCGGATCACTGGAGGCGGAAGCGCTGGCGCACTTTCGACCGCGGAAATCTCCACTGGCTCCTCATCGTTCCCGGCCATCCAACCGGCCGCGCCCGCCAGGCCGGCGGCAAATACGATCCACGCCCAATGCACTCTTCCAGCACTTCCACTGGTCGGGGTCGGGTCCGTTTCTGAATTTCGATGGTTATGCGCCATACCTGATTAAGGCTGGATTATCGGGGAATTTCCATCGCTTTTCTAAAGCGCTGAAATGCCCGAAAGAAAGAGAATCATTCTCAGGAAAATTACAATCCCTCGCAGAACGATTCAAACCGACTTGAGGATGGTCAGCCGCACCGACTTGACGAGGTCTTTGACCTTTGCGCGATACTCTTCCATATGTGGTGCCTTGAGATGAGTTTCCAAGGCGGCCAAATCCTTCCATTTCTCCAGCACGGTTACGACGTTGGTCCGGGCTCCGCCCTGGGCAGGAATACTCGTTTCGAAATCGACGTACGGGGTGTATTCGACACATCCGGCTTCGGCATAGACTCGCGGTACCAGTGAGTGCAATTCATTGAGCAATCCTTCACTCGCACCTTCAGCGACTTCGATCGTGGCAATCACATGAATCATCGGGATTTTTTTGGCGGCAAGAGCCTTGGGAGTCAAGCAATACCTCGCCAAAAGAGCGCCGGAAGCGCGTTCGGGCGGAGCCCCGCACTGGGAGCGCGGACTTCATTCCGCAGAGCCGTTGCAGTGCAGAAAACTTCCGTATCCCGGTGACGATGGTTGCAGGTGGACGTTTCTGCGGCGTAAACGCCGCGCTCCGGGGGCTCCGTCCGAATGCGCCCGCGCCGTGACCAACTACGAAATCAATTCCCCGAGAATCATTGCCACCCCCGTCACGACGGCGGTTTCGGCCCGCAATACCCGCGGCCCGAGGGTCACCGAAATGGTGCCGCGGCCGCGAAGTTGCTCCTGTTCGTTCGAAGTGAAATCCCCTTCCGGTCCCACCCAATACTCAATGGAACGTGGAGGCTCGGATCGAACCCGCGCGCACTGATCGACAGCGTGACGAATGGAAACCGCCTGTTCACCAAGAATGGCGGCCAGGCTCAGTTCCGCCGGCACCCGGTGCCTGAGGATCTCATACAACGGTTGTGGCGCGTTGATCTCCGGCAACCACGGGTTCCCACATTGTTTGATTGCGGCAATGGCCGTCGTTCGCCACTTGGCTACTTTGCCCACGCTCCGATCCGCTGCGGGGTGCGAGACGGTATTCTCAGTGATGACGGGAATAATCTCAGTCACGCCCAACTCGGTCGCCTTTTCAACGACCCAGTCCATCAGTTTGCCTTTGAGCATCGCAGGAAACAAGGTGACCTGGCAGATTGGCGGCGGATGTTGGATTGTTTCCTCCACCCGGACTGATGCCGCCCGCTTCCCCTGTGGAATGAATGAACCCCGGAATTCTTTTCCCTGCCCGTCCAGCACCACGACCGACGCGCCAGCCTTTAATCGAAGGACGGACAACGCGTGATGCGCTTCGCCCGCAGGCAACACTATCTCAGCGGCAGTCGCGGCTTCCGGAGAAACGTAAAACCGCCGCATAACATCACGGCCGGGTAAAAAAGTCTTTCGCCTTGGTAAAGAAACCCGTCGAGTCCGGGTGCGATTCATCGTCACACGAATCGGAGAAATCGACCAACTTCGCGCGTTGCTTGAGGGTCAATTTCTTGGGTACTTCGATGGTCACGCGCACCAGCAAGTCTCCCGTGCCATAGCCCTGAACATTTTTCACGCCCTTGCCCCGAACGCGAAACATCGTGCCATGCTGGGTGCCCGCGGGAATCCGGACGCGAGTCTTGCCGTCGATGGTCGGCACATCGACTTCCGCACCCAAAGCGGCCTGCGGAAAAGTGATCGGCACTTCGCAAATCAAATCATCGCCATCGCGGCTGAATACCGGGTGTTCCCGCACATGAAGAACGACATACAAGTCGCCCGATGGCCCACCGCGCATTCCCGCTTCGCCATTTCCGGAGGAACGCAAACGCGCCCCCGTATCGACCCCGGCGGGAATCTTCAGTTTGATCTTGGAGGTCTTTTCCTTGCGCCCCGTTCCACGGCATGAACGACAGGGTTTGTCGATTTTCTGGCCCGCCCCATCGCACTCGGGACAGGTCTGCGCGACGCTGAAAATTCCTTTGGCCCGCACGATCTGACCGCGCCCTTCACAGACGCGACAGGATTGCATCGTGGCACCCGCCTCGCCGCCTTTTCCGTCGCAGGGCTGACAACCGTCGAGTTTCGAAATGGAAATCTCCTTTTCGCAACCGAGCACCGCATCGTTGAATTCGATTTCAAGATCGTAGCGCAAATCCGATCCCCTTCGCGGACCCGATTGAGCCCGTCCGCCACCGGCCGCCGCGCCGAACAATTCGTCGAAAATGCTCCCGCCGCCACCACCGCCTCCGCCAAAAACCTCACGAAAGATTTCGAACGGATCGTGAAATCCACCACCGCCGCCGCGACCACTGGCATTGGCTCGCGCACGCGCGTCGAATGCCGCGTGCCCGAGACGATCATAAGCCGACCGCTTCTGGGCATCGCTCAAAATCTCGTAGGCCTCGCCCAGCTCCTTGAACTTCTCCTCGGCTGTCTTGTCATCCGGATTCTTGTCCGGGTGAAACTTGATAGCCTGCTTGCGATACGCTTTCTTGATCTCGTCCGCACTGGCACCTTTCTGAACGCCCAGCACTTCATAATAGTCGCGCTTGCTGCTCATTCGAAATCACCTTCATCGGCTGGAGCGCTCGTCGCCGGCTTTCCTTCGGCTCTCTTCGCCACGATTACTGATGCCGGACGAATCATCCGCTCCTTGATTTTGTATCCCTTGCGCAACTGCTGCAACACGTGACCGTCAGGCACTTCGTCGGTTTCCTGCTGCGACATGGCTTCCTGCCAGGACGGATCAAACACCTGACCCGCCGCATCAAGTTCCTCGACACCGGAATCCTTCATCACACTCTTGAACTGGGTGAGAATCATGTTGATGCCGATCTTGAGCGACTCGGTGTCGCCGTTTTGAGCGGACTCCGTGGCGGCGACCGCCATGTCAAAGCTGTCGAGTACCGGCAACAGGTTGCCAATCAATCCCTCGTTGGCGTATTTGATGGCGTCCAATCGCTCACGTGCGGCCCGTTTCTTGTAGTTCTCCAGGTCCGCCGCCTGCCGCACATAGAGATTCCTGTTCTCCTCGGCTTTGGCGGCCTGTGCTTTGAGGAGCTCAAGCTCACCGGCAGTGATTTCCACGATGGCATCGGGATCGACCGGTTTGGCCTCGGTGTCGGAGGACTCGTCTGTGACAATTTCAACCTCGATCTCCGCGGATTCCGTTTCGCCGGCAGAGTCGTTCATTGATTCGTTTTGTTCTTCTGATTTTTTGCTCATGGTTCCTGAACAGGGCGCGATACCTTACACAAGGCCTACTGGCACCGCAACCGTCTTACCTGCCCATTTTTCGGCTGAGGGCCTAAATTTTATTTGTTAATCCATTGTCCGACAGCGTGCCCCAGCCAGACGGCCAGAAGACACAGCAACACTGATGAAACGGCGTTGAGAATAGCCCAGCCCATCTGCCCTTCGCGGGCGAGATTCAACGTCTGGAGGCTGAATGACGAAAATGTCGTGTAGCCGCCCAGCAGGCCGGTCATGAAAAAATGTCGCACGGCAACGTCGGCCGGCCAGCGCCCAAGCGGCTCCGTCACGGCAAATACCAGACCAATCAGGAAGGACCCCGATACGTTTGCGGCAATGGTGCCGAACGGAAACGCCTGTCCCCAGCGGGCGGCCGCCAGCACCTGCACCCCATAGCGGGCCATGCCACCCAGGGCGCTGCCCAGGCCGATGAGAATTACGTTGGTCATGAACGGTTCCGCCGGGGCTGATCCGGATTATTCCTTCTTCGCGGAGCGCAACTGAATATGCAGATCCTTCAACTGTCGCGGTTCAGCCGCGCTCGGGGAACTGGTCATCAGGTCCGTCCCTTTGGCCGTTTTCGGAAACGCGATGACGTCGCGAATGCTCGACGTGCCGCAAAGCAAAGCAATCAGGCGATCAAAACCCAGCGCAATTCCACCATGCGGCGGTGCGCCATAACGAAACGCCTCCAGCATATATCCGAAACGACTCTGAATCGTCTCGTCATCAAGCTGCAACACATCCTTGAACACGGTCTTCTGCAATTCCGGTTGGTGAATACGAATCGAGCCGCCGCCCAACTCGACGCCGTTGACAACGATGTCGTAATGCTGCCCGCGCACCCTTTTCGGGTCATCAATTAAAAACGGAATATCCTCAACCACGGGTGATGTGAACGGATGATGGCTGGAGTACCAGCGGTTCAGTTCCTTGTCGAAACTAAGCAACGGAAATTCAACGACCCAAAGGAATTCGAACTGGTTCGGATCAAGAACCAGCTTGCCCTGCTTCTGCAACACATCGGACACATAAAGTCGAATTCGCCCGAGGATCTCACATGCGGTCAGCCATTGGTCAGCGGCAAAAAGAATCAGGTCACCCTCTTCGATCGCTAATTTCTCAATCAAGGCCGCCTTCTCGGCTTCGCTGAAGAATTTCACAATGGGCGATTTCCATTCGCCGCCCTCAACCTTGATGTAGGCGAGTCCTTTCGCGCCAAAACTCTGCGCGTACTCGGTCATTGTTTCCATCTGCCCTTGCGTCACGCAGGCCATGCTTTTGGCATTGAACGCCTTGACGACGCCGCCTCGTCCAACCGCGCCGCTGAACACCTTGAACTGGCTTTCCCTGAATTCTTCCGTGAAGTCCACGATCTCCATTCCGAACCGCGTATCCGGTTTGTCGGTCCCATAGCGATTGATGGCTTCCTCGTACGACAGTCGCTTGAAGGGCAGGGGGATTTCTATGTCGCGCCCCAACTTCCACATCCGCGCGAGCAGTCCCTCGATCAGCGCATAGATATCCTCGCGATCAATGAAACTGGCTTCGATGTCAATCTGTGTAAATTCCGGCTGACGATCCGCGCGCAGGTCCTCGTCACGATAACAGCGGGCCAATTGAAAATACTTTTCAACCCCGGCAACCATCAGGATCTGTTTGAACTGCTGCGGACTCTGCGGCAGCGCATAGAATTGCCCCGGATGGACGCGGCTCGGCACGAGAAACTCGCGCGCGCCTTCGGGCGTTGATTTGAAAAGAGTGGGGGTCTCCACTTCAAGAAACCCCTGTTCCTCCATGAACACTCGCGTGGCAGTCGCCAACCGGCTGCGCAGTCGGATGTTCTTCATCAACTCCGGACGGCGTAAGTCGAGGTAGCGATATTGCAGTCGAAGTTCCTCGTTCACCTTCGCCGCGATCTCCGGATCATCGACCGGGAACGGAAGCACGTCCGCCGGGTTCAAAATTTCCATCTCAGTCGTCATCACTTCAACCTGTCCGGTCGGGATTTTCGAATTCTCCGTACCGTCGGGACGAACCCGGACTTTGCCGGTCACGCGCACCACACTTTCGCTGTGTAAATGGGTCGCTTGTTCAAAAAGTTCAGAAGAAAGATCCGAGGGATCGAACACCGTCTGGGTGCGGCCTTCGCGATCCCGGATATCAATAAAGAGAACTCCACCCAGGTCCCGTTTGGAGTGGACCCAACCACATAAAGTAACTATCTGCCCGGAGTGCTCCGGGCGCATTTCGTTGCAATGATGCGTGCGTTTCATGTCATGTCACCGGCCGTGGA
Organism: uncultured Verrucomicrobiales bacterium; assembly: GCA_937893495.1. Lineage (GTDB taxonomy): Bacteria > Verrucomicrobiota > Verrucomicrobiia > Limisphaerales > JAYPXF01 > CALBIE01. The sequence goes on from CALBIE010000552.1 coordinate 21,122, forward strand.
TGAGTCGGAATGCTCCGTTCCGCCCCGGCACAGAAGCGCGGATGTTGGCGGGAGCAAGCTCGGAATTCAAAGGAAATCTGGCAAAACGGGGATAATTCCCCGGTAATCACGGCTCGGGCGTCTCATCCGGCCGGAATTGCGGAAACAACTTGAGCTTGCTGCCGGCCCTGAAACTGCGGCTTTTGATTCCGGTCTCCTTCTTCGAAAAATCGCGGACATAGTCGCCCATGACAACCTGATCCATTACCGGCGAATAACCGCGGATGCCGAGAGCGAGGCGCAGCCCCGAAAAGCCGGCATTGCTGTCAGTAGCAGCCTTCTGCGCCAGTTTCCATGCGTTGTCGCCGAGCTTCTCCTTTTCGCGAGTGTTCATCTTCTTGAGATGGGGCACTCGAACAAGGAAGACGCAGCGGTCAAGGTGCAGTTCACAAAACGTCGAAAAGAACACTTCGTTGGTGGCGTTTTCTTTGCCCACGACCCGAGCGAGCATTTCCTTCTCGAAATATTCTTTGAAGGCGGTCGAGAAACTATAAGCCAACTCAATCGCCTTGGCGTTATTACCGTACATCGTATTCTCGGCAGCCTCCGTCAATTGTCCATTGGCCTTTTCGAACTCGGCTGCGCCCGGACCGGAAACTTTCGGATCAATATTGTCGCGCGCAAAGTTTGCGGCACCCCAGCCGATTCCCAGGAACAAGGCAATCGACAACGTGGCCATCATCAGTCCAAGGCTGCGCTGCAATGGCCCCGGCGCAGCACCGTCAGAATGACGGGCGCAGGCGGAAGCCGCTCGGGCACGCCCGACCCGCGTGGTCAGGGCGTCCAATGTGACATCGACACCACCACGGGCATTGTGCCGCAGCGCGCCGATAGTCCAGAACGGTCCGAAGGGAATACCCCACCATCCAAACAAAGCTGTGGGAACCGAGAATTTGAGCGCGGACCAAAAGCCGTCGTCACCGGACGCCAATAGTACATAGCGCGATTTGCGTCGAAAAGTAACGAACAGGAATGACCAGCAATACTGGTATTGAACGAAGCGGCCGCCTTCAGACACTTCTCGTTCCTCACGGGATAAGGTCCTCGTGCCAGATTCACCGCCAAATTCCTGCTGACCGGGGAGTTCTTCAGACTCCTTGCTCAGCATAATCTGCGGTGAGTCGGGAGTTTCGGAAGCGGATTCTCCTTGTTCGGCAGCCTTTTCGGCATCCGCAACGGCCTGAAGAAAACCAGGCAATGGCACCCAACCGTCAGCACCATCGTAAAACACAAGGTCGCCGACCTTCAACTCGCCCGCCCGGGACATCTCTCGCGCATTTTCCGCTTGAAAGGGCCCCAGCTTGTTGCCACGCCTTAAAACAAAGAATTCCATCTACTGGTAATCGGATGCACTTCCCTGTCAGCAACTTCATTCGGAACCGGACCACCAAGGTCTAAACGGAAGCGACACCTTCAACTACGATAATCTCTTACACTCCCGGAATAGAAAGAAAAAAAGCCGCCGGAAAACCGGCGGCTCGAAAGCTCGCACTAAGGATTATTTACCCTTTTTGTCATTCGCATCGTACTCGCCCAACGGACGAATCCAGATGTTACGAAATCGCATCGGGTTGCCGTGATCCTGCAATACGATCGGACCCTTTGGCGGATGCGCGTTGTTGTAATTCCCCACATTCCGATGCGAAACCGCGCCGATATATTCCTTGCGATTGTGGAGCACGACACCGTTATGAATCACGGTGACACTGGTCTTCTTGACCAATCGACCGTCCTTGTCCCAGCGGGCCGTTTCGAAAATGATGTCATAAGTCTGCCATTCTCCGGGAGGCCGACTGGCGTTGACCAATGGCGGATATTGTCCGTACAACGCTCCGGCCTGGCCATCGGCGTAGGTCTTGTTATTGTACGAATCCAAAACTTGAACTTCGTACTTTCCGTACATGATTACTCCGCTGTTCCCGCGCCCCTGACTGTTGCCTACCACCTTTGCCGGTGCCGCCCATTCAATGTGCAATTGGAAGTCGCCGAATTCTTCCTTCGTCTGGATGGTGCCCGTTCTCGGCGCGACTTCCATGTAACCGTTCTCGACCTTCCATCCCGCTTCACCGCCACCCTGCTTTTCCCAATTGGATAAATCTTTTCCGCCGAACAACACCTTCGCATCCGAAGGCGGCGGCGCGCCGTCGCTGAAAGTTTTTCCCGCGGTGATGACCGAAGGACGCGGACGGGCGTCGTCATGAACCCGCCACTTTTGCCCCGGTAGGTACGGCGTGTCAGTGTAGCCAGTTGGCGAGGGTCCGTGGGCGGCGGCTTTCGCCTTGGCTTTTGTTTTCGTCTTGCCGGAGTTCTTTTTTTCTTTTTGGGCGGCGGTGGCATCAAATGCACCGATCACGCCGAGGACCAGAAGCGTAATGAATAGTTTTTTCATGAGTGGTCAAATCATTCAGAGCCAATTTGAAAAGGCAAGCGCGTTCGGTTCCTATTTCCGCTTGTCTCGCAGTCTCATTCTCAGATTCTGCCCCTTACCCATAATCTCGCGTGCGGCCTGCTCCCGCAGTTTGTTCAACAGTTCTTGACGCCGTTCCAGCATCGCCTTGACCTGAACGGCCTCCTTTTCCTCACTCTCAATCAGCCCGGACTCCTTTCGGGTTTCCAGAATTCCGGCCACTAGATCACGATAATGGTCGAGCAGGATTTCCAATTCGATCTCCAGCATTTTCACTTCAACATCCGGTAATTCGGTGCCTTTCTGCTTCGATGTATCCTTGGGTTTCTTGATTTTCTCCGGCTTATCAGCCCCTTCGGCCAATGCGGATGAGGTCAGAACGGCAACCAGGGCGAACATAATTAAGACTCGGCTAATGTATTTCATAAGGAACAAGGTAACGAATCCCGACGGTAGATCAGAGTGAAAGTTTTGCAACCAACTCTTGCATGCTGCGCGAATCTGATTACTCTCGCCCGCCATGAATTTGATTAAGGCATCTCTGGCGTGGATCGCCATCGGAGCGTTGTTTGGCTGGGGCATCCTGAAAGCCGTTCACCCGGACAACCCGACGTGGACCCCTCTCTTTCTGGTCATTATCGGCTTCATCGTCACGGTCGGAGCGACTGGCTGCCGCGTGGATGAAGTGGAGCATTGATTCCAACAGGATTCCGTTCTCAACAATATGAAAGCCTCTCCGGTATCCCGGAGAGGCTTTTGCATTTCCGCAAATGGATTGCTACTTGTTGGGCTGCGGCGTGTAGCGCAAATAGGGTTTGATCTTGCGAATCCCCTTCGTGAACAACTTCTCGGCCTCTTCATCGGACAACGCCGGCACCACAATGCAGTCTTCGCCATCCTGCCAGTTCACCGGTGTGGCGACCTTGTGCTTCGCCGTTAATTGCAACGAATCGATCACCCGGAGAATCTCGTTGAAATTTCTTCCGGTGGACGCCGGATAGGTGATGCTCAATTTAAGCTTCTTATCAGGGCCAATAACGAACACCGAACGCACAGTCGCCTTGTCGTCCGCGTTGGGGTGAATCATGTCATAGGCAGTCGCCACGGTCTTGTCCGGATCGGCAATGATCGGATAATTGACCGTGCAGCCCTGCGTCTCGTTGATATCGTTAATCCAGCCTTTGTGGTCTTCGAGCGGATCGACGCTGACCGCAGCCATCTTCACGTTACGTTTCTCAAACTCAGCTTTCAGCTTCGCCGCCATGCCAAGTTCCGTTGTGCAAACCGGCGTATAGTCGGCCGGATGCGAAAACAGGACGCCCCATCCGTCGCCGAGATATTCGTGCCAGTTGATATTGCCTTCGGTGGTTTCTGCCGTGAAATCCGGCGCGATGTCTCCAAGTCGTAATGCCATAAGTCTTCGATTTAAGGGTTCAAGTTGACTAAAATGCTAAAGATTAGCCTTTCAACGACGTTAGAAATAACCCTTCGCCCTAACAAGGCCAAATTCTCTCCGGCACGAAAAACGGGCAGAGAAACCCCTGCCCGTTGTCGAAATCACGTTTCTGGTGCTCGGTTCAATCGTTGCCGCGAAAGATAAACAGGCGCAACACGTACCACAGCATCAAGGCAACTGAGGCAAATAATTCCAAAGCGGCCGCCACATATCGATCTTCCGGGTAATGGTGGAGGACGTTCGACGTATCGTAGAGGATGGCCGCGCCGGCAAATCCGACCATGGCCACAGAGAACCACATGCCCATATTCCAGTTGAAAATCACACCACACACAATGGCGACAATGGCCAGAACTCCGCCCCATCTCAGGATTCCTCCGAGAAAGGAGAAATCCTGCCGCGTGACAAACACTGTCGCCGTCAATCCGGCGAACCCGATAAAGGTAACCAGCGCGGCACTTGAAATTGCCCCCGGCACATACGTGTCGGCCATGTAAAGCAGCGGCACGAACATGATGGCCCACATGAAAACAAACGCCCCAAGGGCCGCGTATTGCGCGGCCTTGGACACCGCCCGATGCGCCACGCCACTCGCCATCCAGGACACCACCATGAAGGCACCCAAGATCACCAACCACGACATTCCGCCCATGGCCGTCGCAATCTTCTCGGCGAGGCCCGTCTTGAACAACGCCACTTCAATGCCCGTAAAGGCGAATATGGCACCCGTCAGATGCCCGTACGTGCGTGAAATAAAACGCGAACGGGAATCAACATCCAAATCGATGACCGCCGCTCCCTGTGATACGTATTGGTTCATTGTCTCAACTTTGGTTAATAGTGTTCACCCCTGAGTTTCTGCCGCAACTCTAAGCCAGGGCCCGCCAATGTCAATAAGCCCGGAACCCGCATTTTCCCACAGCAATTCTCATTTTGGGAGCGCGGACTTCAGTCCGCTGCAACATCGCAAGCCGGAACACTTGAATACACGCCGTAACCGCTGTTCGAAATGGCAACTGAAGCGGAATGAATTCCGCGCCCCGGCTCATAATGCGAATCGCTGAATTTCCCAAGGCTTCCCTTGCCAGCCGAAAATGTCGAGGGCTACACTCCCGCACCAATTTACAATCGCAATGCCATCACCAATGAAAAGGCTGTTCTACCTCGCCATCGCCATCCTCCTGTTTGCGGCCTCCGCCGAAGCTGCGCCGCCGCGCAACGTCGTCCTGTTCGTGGTGGACGACATGGGCAAGACGATGGGCTGCTACGGCGATTCAGTCGCGAAAACGCCCCACATGGACTGGCTCGCCTCCCAGGGCACTCGCTTCGATTATGCATTCTGCACAACGGCGAGTTGCAGCGCCAGTCGTTCGGTCATTCTCAGCGGCCTGCATAATCACCTCAACGGGCAGTACGGCCATCAGCACAGTTTTCATCACTTCGCCAGCTTCGATCACGTGCAAAGCCTCCCAGTCATCTTGTCAACGGGTGGTTATCGCACCGTCTCCATCGGCAAATACCATGTCGCACCGGAAAGCGTTTACCATTTCGACACTTACTTGAAAGGCAACCAGGGCGGCGCGCGCAATACGGTTTCGATGGCCGAGAAATGCCGGGAGCTAATCGAAGCTAAGGACGAAAAGCCGTTCTTCCTCTATTTCTGCACGAATGATCCCCATCGCGGCGGCGGCAAGGTCGAGAGCGATTCCAACAAGCCGGATTATTTCGGGAACAACATGAAGTATGACGGCGTGGAGGAGGTGAAGTTCGATCCGAAGAAAGTCATCGTCCCATCCTTCCTACCCGATACCCCTGCCTGCCGCGCCGAACTCGCGCAGTACTACCAGTCCGTCGCCCGCGTGGATCAGGGACTCGGCCGCCTCATCAAGATTCTCAAGGACGCCGGCCAATGGGACAACACGCTCTTCATTTTCACGACCGATAATGGCATCGCCATGCCCGGTGCCAAGACCACGCTTTACGAACCCGGCATGCGCCTGCCGCTGATCGTTTGCAGTCCGGATCAAAAGACGCGAAGCGGTGCCACGGACGCCATGGTGAGTTGGGTGGACTTCACACCGACCATTCTCGACTTTGCCGGAGTCAAACCACCGACGGTCAAACCAGGCGGAAAGGAAAAACCCAAACCCTATTCATTCCATGGCCGTTCATTTCTTTCCGTTCTCGGTCAGGAAAAAACGAAGGAATGGGACACGATTCACGCATCGCATACGTTTCACGAAATCACGATGTATTATCCGATGCGCGTCATTCATACCCGCCAGCACAAGCTCATCGTCAACTTAGCGCATCAGCTTCCCTACCCGTTCGCCAGCGATCTCTACGAGTCAGCCACCTGGCAGAGCGTGCTCAAACAGGGTCGCGGTTTCTTCGGCAAGCGACCGATTTCGGACTACATCAATCGCGCCCGCTATGAACTCTTCGATCTGAAGACCGACCCCGACGAAATCGTCAATCAGGCCCCGAATCCAAAATACGCGAAGATTCTCAAAGATCTGCAAGACCGATTAAAGAAATTCCAGCAATACACCGGCGATCCATGGGTGGTCAAATACAATTACGAATGACCCTTCCGTTCTTCGCCGACCATTGACCTCCACACAACCCATGACCGTAAACGAAATCATTTCCGCCCTCGAAAAAGTCAGCTTTGACCTTCCGACGGAGGCGCTCAAGGCGGCCGAGGACCAGCGGACGGCCATCACGCCCGAGCTGCTCAAGGCCGTTGAGCAAGCCGCGACCAATCCGCAACCGCTGCTGGATGACCATCAATACCAGTTGCACATCTACGCGCTTTACCTGCTGGCGAAGTTCCGCGAAGCGAAGGCTTACCCGCACGTCGTCCAATTCTTCAATCTCCCCGGCGAACAACCACTCGACCTCGCTGGCGATGTGCTGATCGAAGATGGTCCGCTTTTGCTCGCCTCGATATGCGATGGCGACATCAACCCCATCAAGACGATTGCCGCCAACGAAGACGCCCATCCGCTCATCCGCAACAGCGCGCTGGCGTCCATCGCCGTGCTCTACCTCTGGGGCGAGCGAACCCGCGAAGAAGTCATCGCCTACTACCGCAGCCTCTTCAACGGTGGCCTCCCGCAACCCGGCAACACCACCGTCTGGGCGGGACTCGTGACCTGCTGTTATCACATCCAGGCGCAGGAACTCGCCAACGAGGTTCGCAACGCCTACGTCAATCAGCTCGTCATCAACGATGCGCTGCCTTATTCGGAAATGGAAGCCGGCCTCATGGGTGGACGCCGACACATGACCGAACGTTTCGTTCGGCGCTATCGGCCGATTGAAAGCACGGCCGACGCCATTGCGTGGTGGCGCTGTTTCAAGATGGGCAAGAAAGACAAGCCCGCGCCCAAGCCGGCCACCGAGACTGAAAATGCGGAATCGACACCAGCGAAAACAGAAAACCCATACGCCAAAATGAATGTCGGCCGCAACGACCCCTGCCCCTGCGGCAGCGGCCGCAAGTACAAGAAATGTTGCGGAGCCCCTGCTTAACCGAAACCATGCAGTTGAAGTGGCCGGAGCGCGGAATTCATTCCGCAGAAGCGGCCACTTCCAACCAGCGGTCACGCACTTGCCTCTGGTTTCGATGCCTTGCACCATTTCGTGGGTCAGAATCATCAGTTCAAAACCGCGTGCGCCCATTGTCAATTCCACGTTCCTGCGGCATGAATGCCGCGCTCCGACTGCATCTTTCCGGCTTACTCGGAACTACCACCGGCCCGCGAGCCGCATGCGCTCCCCGTTCCTTGCGACAAAAAACGTGAAACCCAATCCTTACTACAATCGCGCGAATCTTTGCCGCAGCGACAAATATTTGAGCGTCGCCCCGACCTCCTCTCCCCGCGACGCAGGAGTGGGGAGAGGAACGAGGAGAGGGGTTCGTTACCTGGAAACCTCCTCTCCCCGGCCCTCTCCTCCATTTCAATGGAGGAGAGGGAGTGATGGCTGCTCTACCGCTCGGTGCCCAACCGTGGCTGACCAGAAATCTTGTTTCGCAACATTCAAACTCCAATGAATCTCCAAAACAAAGCCGCCATTGTCACCGGTTCCAGTCGCGGCGTTGGCCGCGCCACCGCACTGGCACTCGCCCGAGAAGGCTGCGCCGTTCTCATTAACTACAGTTCATCAAATGAAGCGGCCGAGAAAGTCTGCACTGAACTCGTTGCGCTCGGTGTGAAAGCAATCTGCGTTCAGGCGGACGTTGCCGACGATGCGGCTTGTCGCGAAGCAGTCGCCGCCGCAGTACGCGAGTTCGGCCGACTTGACTTCCTTATCAACAACGCCGGCACCACGCGCTTCATTCCGTTCCCCGATCTTGAAGCCGTGAAGGACGAAGATTGGGATCGCATCCTGGCCACGAACGTCAAAGGCGTATTCCAGATGGCCCGCGCCGCGCAACCGCACCTCACCGCGTCGGGCGACGGAGTCATCATCAACGTCGCGAGCGTGGCAGGCATCACCGGCGCCGGGAGTTCCATCCCCTATTGCGCCTCCAAAGCGGCAGTCATCAGCCTTACGCTTTCGCTGGCCCGCACCCTGGGTCCCGAGATTCGTGTCAACGCGGTTGCCCCGGGTTTCATCGACGGCGAATGGCTTCGCAACGGATTGGGCGACGATTTCGAAACAGTTCGCCAAGCCAAGGCCGCGCAGGCACTCAACGGGAAAGTCTGTCAGCCCGAAGACATTGCGGCCGCAATTCTTGGACTCATCAAGACCGACATGGTCACCGGCCACACGCTGGTTGTGGATGGCGGAAACACGGTGGGTCCTCGGATCGCTCACGGCATCAAATAACTGCTTGATTTCCAGTTCAAAGAAACGACTTTCAAACCATGGGTTCATTCAATGTGGGATGCCGGATCACCAATCACGTTGAACGTGATAAATCCGTCCGCGTGCCCAGGCTTCTCGTCGATACCGGGAGCGAATACACCTGGATCCCGGGCGACACCTTGGCGAAAATCGGGATCACCCGAGAAAAGAAAGATTTGAGCTTTGTGATGGCAAATGGAGAAAAGATAACCCGCAGCGTGGGCTTTGGCATCATCCACGTGGATAGACATTTCACAATTGATGAAATCGTCTTCGCGGAACCGGGTGACCTGACGCTCCTTGGCGCTCGAACATTGGAAGGCCTTTCCCTCGCGGTTGATTCACGTCGAAAGAAACTCGTTGCCAGCGGACCGTTGCCGGCGGCCTGATTCCAGACATGACCGACCCGGAATTCCTGAAACAATTCCTCGACCGAACCCTGCCGTTCGATCAATGGACCCATCGCGCGCACCTTCGCACCGCGTATCTGCTCTTGCTGGAATCACCGCTTCCCGAAGCCATCGAACGGGCGCGGGATGGAATTCAGACGTACAACAAGGCCAACCATCGGCCGGAAAGCCAACTCGAGGGATACCACGAAACGATGACCCAGTCGTGGATGCACCTGATGGAAACGGCTTTACGCGAATTCGGTCCCGCTGAATCCGCAGAGGCTTTTCTCGAAAAACAACACCAGTTGACCGACAAGCGCGCCCTCCTTTTTTTCTACTCCCGCGATCACATCATGTCATCGGAAGCCAAGCAAAGATTCGTGGAACCTGATCTCGCACCACTACCCGTCTCGCAAAAACCGGCCGCCTGGTTGAAGTAATGGTAACGATTCAAACTGTAGCCACCGGAACGTGACCCTCAAGAGTCCCTAATCGGTTTTCTCGATCGTTTTTCCGGGCAAACTTCCGGTAATCCACGCAACTATTGACGGACTAGCAGAGCGGGGGCAGGATGCGATTCGAACAACAGCACGTTGAGCCGGGCAGGGCATGGCGGGCCGGTTGCCGTCGGGCAGAGGAAAATATCTTGATGAGGTTAAAGAATCTCGGATTACCACTCAATTTCCCGGCATCGAACACAATGAAAAGGAACCTTATTCTTTGCGGCCTCTTTCACATCAGCTGTTTGACCCTGCTGGCGATTGACAACAACACGGGCATTCGCCCGACAGTCTCGCCCGACGGAAACTTTCTTCTTTATTCATCGGATGAATTTGGCAATCGCGAAATTGTTTCCCGGAACTTGAAAACCGGCGAAGTGACCAATCACACCAAATCACGGGAGGTGGAGCGATGGCCGGCTTACGGGCACAGCCCCGACTGGATACTTTACACTATCGACACGAAAACCCAGGGAACGATCTGGACACAACGGTTGGCCGACAATCTCAGCAAACCACTGACAATGGATAGCGACTTCGATGCAAATCCGACGCCGTTACCGGGAACGCAGTGGGTAATCTTTACTCGGGCAAAACGCCATCGACGATACAGCCTGGGCGGGAAGATTTGGGACGATTGGGATCTCTGTTGCGTCTCCACCAATGGCGGCACCGTCACCACGCTTACCTCGCAAAAGTTCTGGCGAATTGATTCCATATCCATTGTCTCAACCAACACGATCTTGTTCAGTGCCGGGCCGAGGACCGAACCCCAAAGTTCGTCCGCGTTCAAACTCGATTTTGCCGTCGGGACCAACGCCTTGAAGAACGACCGAGTGACATTGATCAAGGAGTTCGGCGAATGGCCATTGTCCAACGTCATCTGGCATCCGCAATTGCGGAGGGTCTTTTTTACGTCGAGCAAGGATCACTTGGGGCAGGGATACTACAACTATGAGATCTATTCCATGGCACTCGACGGTTCGGAGGTAAAGTTCC
>CALBIE010000553.1 GCA_937893495.1 uncultured Verrucomicrobiales bacterium
CGACCTTCCTGCCCGAAACCGGATAGCCCCCATGCATCAGACCTACGACATCACGAAGACGTATCGGGAGAACTACGATGCCGGGCCGCAATTCGCCGGGCCGCCGCCGGTCATTCCCGAGACGCCGATGAAGGAGTTCCTTGGGCTTCCAGTTCACAGTCGAATTGGTATCGCCGCCGGGTTGCTGCTGAACAGCAAATGGATTCACGGCTACGCGCGGCACGGATTCGACATTCTCACCTACAAGACTGTCCGCTCTGCCTATCGCCCCTGCTACGATTTGCCGAACTGGGTGTTCGTTGAAGACGATGGAAAAAATGACGGACCGGTCTATGTGACGGAACAGTTCCCCGAGGATCCCACCCGCATCAGTTCCGCCGTTTGCTTCGGAATGCCCTCAATGGCCCCGGAAGTCTGGAAGGCCGATGTGCGCGTCGCCAAAGATGGATTGGACGACGGACAGATTCTGATTGTCTCCGTCGTGGCCACGCCGAATGCCGGGGCGACAGCCGAGGAGGTCGCGGCCGACTTCGCTCAATGCGCAGCTTGGGCGGCGGAGTCCGGTGCGGACATCGTCGAGGCGAATTTCTCCTGTCCGAACGTCTGCACGCCCGAGGGAACGATTTATCAGGACACAAAACTCAGCCGCTTCATCGCGTCGAAAATCCGCGACGCCATCGCGGACAAACCACTCCTTTTCAAAGTCGGCCATTTCCTGTCAAACGAGTCACTGCGTGATTTCCTTTGCGCGATGAACGGAATTGTATCAGGCATCACGCTCGTCAACGGTATCAGCCGACCGGTGCTGCATCGCGACGGCCGCGCGGCATTCGGCGAGCAATACCGCACGGCAGGCGTGCTCGGCCGTGCGATTCACGAACCCTCGGTGCAAAACGTCCGCACCGCCGCGGAGATTATTCAGAGCGAATCACTGAATCTCGCCATCGCCGCCGTCGGCGGCGTTTCGCAACCAGCCGACATGACCGACTTTCTCGACGCCGGAGCGGATGTCGTGCTGCTTGGTTCATCGCCAATGTATTTGCCAGGGCTCGCCGTCGAAGCGAAACGGCAACGAGCGCTGTGTTGAGCCGGAACCATGCAACTGGCGCGCGGACTTCAGTCCGCAGCAACGCGGTTTTGCCAATCGACTCCCGAGGATTTCGGCGGGTGGTTCTGAAACACGAAATGGTGTGGAGTTCCGGCGACCAAGGAAAATCACGCGAACCCTCGTGGAAAGTGTAAGCTTCTGCGGACTGAAGTCCGCGCTCCTGCCACTTCAATTGCACAGTTCCGGTTGAGGCAGCCTACCGATTAGCGCTTCCCCTCCGACCCCCTCGCCCCCATCGGGGGAGAGGGCCGGGGTGAGGGGGCAGGCCGCGGCTTGAAACCGGATATCTCATCTGCCCTCCCCGTCCTCTCCATCAGCGCATGCCAAATCTCAAACCGAACGACATCCAACTCGTCACGCACCTGATGATTCCAAAATCGCAGCACCTTGATGCCTTGTTCAGCGAGATATTGGTTTCGCTTTTCATCGCGAGAACGCTGATCCGGAAACCCATGTCCACCGCCATCCACTTCAACCGCCAATTTTGCGATGGGACAGTAGAAATCGAGGAAGTAAGGACCGCACGCGTATTGGCGGCGGAACTTGAATTCGCTGAAACGTCTGTCCCGCAACAAGCGCCAGAGACGTTTCTCCGTTTCGGTTGATTGTTTCCGGAGTTGCCGGGCAAAGTTGCGCGCCGTGGGAGTGCGGGTTCGTTGTTTGCCGTAGCGCGGTTTGTTCTTCTGTGCCGTCTCGTCCTTCGCCGTTCGCCCCCTCACTCGCCCTTCGGGCACCCTCTCCCCCGATGGAGGCGAAGTGGTTGGGGAGGGCGTCTCCGTTCATGGTTGTGGCACCAGAATAGGTGTTTAGTGGGAAGCCGTCTTCGACGGAGCTGAATGAAATTTGACCGGAACACGACTCGGCAATAGAATGTCCTCACAATAAGTTCCATGAAAACTTTGTTTCAAGGCCGGTTGAACGGCCCATCGCGCCTCATTCTCGGAACGTGTTTTTTCGTTGCTGCAGCAAGTTTTGCCACCGCTCAAAGCAAGAGGGCGGCATCTGAATTCGTCATCGTGGGCAAGCCGTTGTTTAAGGCTTCCTCCCATGCACAGACATTGAGCATTTCCGATTCAAGCCGAAGCATGGAGTTTTACCTCCCACATTTCGATTTCCTGAACCAATGCCCGTTGATTCTGAACACGAACAAGATATATGAGTTCACGGTTTCCGAAACTCCATGGTGCATCAAAAGAGTTCGGCATGGGAAAACCGTTTTATTCGATTCGGAGCGAATCAGTCCGTTGGTCATCGCGGCGAAACCAGTAATCGTCTCAAGCCCTTCTGGGAGATCAATCCTCCTCATCACCAATTCCACCTATCGGTTCAGCTTCTTCTGGTACCGGGCAAATGACAGGGTTCGAATAACCTCCGTAGAGCTGAATCCTGATCATCTCTACTCCTTCACGGTTGCCGCACAAACCAACGACCTTAACGATACCATCAATAACTACTACATTCGGAAGATTCGATTCGACGGCAAAGAAATATTCAATTTGTACGATCCGGTGTCGATTACGATCACCTCAAAGCCAACGTTGAGGTTTTCCAAACTAACCGTCACGAATCGCCACCATCGCTTCACAATCGACCTCCCGGTTAAAGACTTACAACTACCACCAAATCGGGTTTTCACCAACACATTTTACACGTTTACATTTCGAGAACGCCTTTTCGATGATGCGTTCCCACTGGTGCTCACTTTTCCGGAACTTGTCCGCATAACGGACAACGATAAGACACTTTTCGACAGCGAGGAATGCACAGTTCATGGAACAAAAATGACGCGCCGACGATTTGATTTCGGTAGTTTTTCACCGGGGGAAGAACTTGAAAAAAAATCGTTTCCGAATTCCGGAGTCCTCACCGGGCTTTGGTGCGCAGTCGGATTAGACCGATTTATCAAGCGGCCTGTTTACGTTTGTGAAAACTGCAGAAAAGCCTTTAAGGTTTGGACCACGCGAGCGAATGAAACGAAGGAACCTGGAGTTCAATAGAAATAGGCCAATTGCTTCGTAACAACCGTGGTAACGAGGCTAAAGTCCCACAAGACAATCCGATATTTCAGAGCCTCCTGACGTCGGCTGCTACAAATTCAAATAGGCCGTTGGCGCCAAGGGATCGGCATGGTGGGCGGTTTGCGATGTCGATCCTTGCGCTGGTCTTTCGGACGATCCTTGAACCAGGTCACGAGCCGCACGAGTTGCTTGACGGCTTCGTTGTAGGCGGCCTCGCCTTTCTCCGCCGTCGCCAGTTCGGCTTCGCCCAGCACGCCCGTGTCCGAATAGCTGCTGGTCCATGACACCACCGTCGCTGGGCCCTGCTGGAACAAATCGACGAAATTGAACGGGCTGTTTTCCTCATTGAATGAGATGTCCCCGTTCTTGATCTGATCCTTCCGCACGTTGTCGCCGTCGAGATACAGATAGAGCGACGTCTCCAGTTCGCAGGCGTGGGCGCAGCCGCCGGGGAATTTGCTTTCGCGCCAGTTGGGCAGGAATTCCTTGTCCACGGTCAGCAGATTCCACCAGCCGGCGAGGATGCATTCGGCATCGGTTTCCAGATTGGTGCGACGCGCAACGAGATCCAAGTTGGGCATGTTCGATCCGTGGCCGTTGAGCAGGATGATTTTCTTGAACCCGTGATAGGCCAGCGACCGGGTGATATCGAGCACGTGCTGCATGAAGTGCTCGAAGTCGTTGTTGATGGTGCCGGGGAAATCCATGACGTGGCCGGTGTAGCCATAGGCTACAATCGGCATCACCAGCATCTTGTCCGGCGCGAGTTTGCCGGCGCCATGCGCAATGCCATTCGGGCACACGAGGTCAACATCCAGCGGCAGATGCGGGCCGTGTTGCTCTACAGCGCCACACGGCAGGATGCAGACTTTGCCGAGGTCGATGGCGTCGTTGATGTCCGGCCAGGTGAGTTTTTCGTATCGATATTCGGTTTCAGCGCGGTTGCTCATGATGGTTTGTTTTGAATTGTTTCAGCCACGGATTGACACGGATGAATCCAGCGCGACGAAGCCACCACCACTCCCTCTCCTCCATCGGAATGGAGGAGAGGGCCGGGGAGAGGAGGTTTCACGGTGGCGAACCCCTCCCCTCGTTCCTCCCCACTCCTGCGTCGCAGGGAGAGGATGCCAATGCATCGCCCAATTCTTTGTCGTTGCACCAAAGATTCGCGTGATTTTAGTACGGAAGCTGGACAATCGCATGGCGAGGCAAACCTCAAAGCCAGTCCGGCCAGGACCTGAGCCCTGAACGATGCTCCAGAGAAGTGGCAAACCTTGTTCCGTCCCTTCGGGACTTTGATCAGGGCTCAGCAGGAGCTTCGCCCCACCAAGGAGCTGTGAATCAGCGTTGCTCCGTGTCCATCCGTGGCTCATTCCAGTTTTTATTTCGTCCATTCGGGTTGGGTTACCAGAAGAATTTCAGCAGCATTGCCGTTGTCAGGACGATCAGGACCGCACAGATGTATTCCGGCCGAAGCCAGGGCGGTGGATCAGATTTGAAGGGATGTTCTGGGATCGCGGTCAGCGCCGCGCTGCTGGATTGGAGCCAATCGTGGCGCGGGCTTCCAGCCTGCATGGGACTCCCGCTTTGCGGATCAGGGTCCGGATCGTTCGGAGGCACTTGTTGGCAATTCACGCCCTCGTGCAGGCGGGACGCCTGCGCTACGTTTTCGTCGCGCCGCCCATAGATCATCGTCGCAGCCAACGCACCCAACCCGGAAAAAACCATTGCCCAGATTAACGCCGCCCAGCGACTCGTAAACCAACTCGCCAGCCAGTCCACATTCGTAATCTCGCGGTCATACAACGAGACCAGACCGTAAACCGCTCCGGTCAGAATGCCCGCGATTCCGGCGTTCCGATGCGCCCGGGTGAAAATTCCCACCAGATAAACGGTGAACAACGGTGTGACGAAGACGGGAATCAACGTCAGGAATGCCTTCAGCATCGTGTCCTTGGAACTGATGAACGGGATGTAGGCAAAGCCCAGGGCGAGAATCACAATGGTCGCCCACCGACTGACTTTCACGTAGTGAGCATCTTCCCGATTCTTCGCAATGAGCCGGGCATAGATGTCGCGCGTGAACAACGCCGAGAGCGACGAACCCATGGAATCAAACGTGCTGATCGCCGCCGCGAAGATGGCCGCCACGACCAAGCCCTTGAGTCCCACCCCCAGATACAAATCGGCCATGTGAGGGTAAAGTCGATCCGGCGCTTCAAATTCCGGAAACAGCGCGCGCCCAAACAAACCCATGGTCGCGCAGCCAATCATGATCGGCATGCTGATGACGGCACCAAAGAGCGCGGCCATCTTCATGTCCCAAATCGATCGCGCGCCAGCCAGTCGCATTGTTTGACTATGGTTTACGCTCCAGTATCCACCGGCGATGATAATCCATCCGATCGCGATTACATATGGCGAGGTAAGTCCATCGTCGCCATAATACCGGCCCATTCGCGCGAGGTCGGATGCCGGTTGAGTTTCGTTCAACGGAAGGGTCTTCAGAATTTCAATCGCCTGTGACCACCCACCCACCGCGTTCCAAACGGCGGAAAATATCACTCCCATTCCGATGAACATGATGAGGCCTTGAAACGCGTCCGTCATGACGACGGATTTCAATCCGCCCAAGGACGTGTAAATCGCCGCCAGACCGATGATGACGACAATCAACATCCATGCCGAAGAACTGCCCAGTCCGAGAAAGCTCGTGAGCAGCAGATAGACCGACCAGATCATCAATCCCAGCATGCTGCTGCGATACTGGAGTTGAATGAGCGCACTCAGAACGCGGGCAGCCGGACCGAAGCGGGTTTCCAGGTATTCCGCATTGGTGAACTGCCCGGCTCGCGCCATCGCGGGCACGACAAAAAACGCGGCGAAACTCGCTCCCAGCAGAGAGCCCAGCGTGTGCACCATGATGATGTGCAGGCCTTCCTTGTAGGTCGTGCCGGTCAGCGAAACGAGATCGGCGTTATCGACGTTGGTGGCAAACATCGATAAACCAATCGCCCACCACGCCAGCGAACGGCGACCGAGAAACCAGTCCTGACTGGTCTTTGTGCCGCGCGCAATCCAGAAACCCCAAGCCATCACGCCCCCGTTGAGCGCGAACACGATAAGCCAATCGAGTGGTTTCATCTATTAAGCAAAAGTTTGGCCACG
>CALBIE010000554.1 GCA_937893495.1 uncultured Verrucomicrobiales bacterium
AAACCTATCCTGACCGACAGCGGAGGATTTCAGGTCTTCAGTCTGGCGAAAATCCGAAAGATCAAGATGCACGGGGTAGAATTCCGATCGCATCTCGATGGTTCGCCGCTCTTCCTCGGGCCCAGGGAAGCGATGGGCATTCAACGCCAACTCGGTTCGGACATCGCCATGGTCTTCGATGAATGTCCGCCGCACGGTTGCTCGCCGCGCGATGCGCAACTGGCTGTGGATCGCACGCTTCGGTGGGCACGTGAATGTCTCGAACAACCCCGCGCGGATGGTCAGCAATACTTTGGAATCGTTCAGGGTGGTTGCGACCCGGCCTTGCGCGAACGCTGTGCCAAAGAACTGGTGGCAATGAATTTCGATGGTTATGCGGTCGGCGGAGTCAGTGTCGGTGAACCGGAACCGGAAATGATGAAAGCAGTCGAATTGACGGAACCGTTTCTGCCGGCAGATAAAGCGCGTTACGCGATGGGACTCGGCACACCGGCGCAACTTGTCGAATTGGTCGCCCGCGGCGTAGATATGTTCGATTGTGTTTTGCCGACCCGCGTGGCTCGCAATGGAACCGCTTTCACACGCGAAGGCACGTTTGCCATTAAGGGCGGTGCCGTGAAGGCGGACTTTCGACCGATCGAGGAAGGGTGCAGTTGTTTCGCCTGCCGGAATCATTCCCGTGCCTACATCCGGCATCTGCTGAACGTGAACGAAATCCTCGGGCTGCGACTGGTGAGCATCCACAATAGCCACATGTATTTGCAAGTAATGTCGGACGTTCGGGCGCATCTGGCGGCCGGTACCTTCGGGGAGTTTCGTCAGGAGTTTATCGCGAATTACAAACCCACGAGAAAGGTGTTGGCCGGAAGGAAATCCTGCGAATGATGCCCAAGTTGTCTGGGCGCGCATCAAGGCGGAGCGCCGCCGTTGGAGCGCGGACTTCAGTCCGCAGAGACGTTGAAGCAAAGAAGTGGTTCGAAATTCTGTGGATGTGGTTGCCGGCGGACGTTTCTGCGGCATAACTGCCGCGCTCGGGGGCTTCACTCGAACGCGCCCGTTGCCTCGTAAAACGAATTTCAATTTGACACCAGCGAATCAAGGGTTAATAAATTCAAACGACCGTTTGAAACGGGTGTTTGAATATGGCCAAAGGCTCGGATACCAATACCAAGACACGAATACTTGATTCGGCCGAACTGGCGTTCGCGGATTTTGGTTTCGAGGCGGCTTCGCTCCGGCACATTATCGCCGTGGCGGGCGTCAATCTGGCCGCCGTGCATTATCACTTTGGTTCCAAGGAAGGCCTGATCCGGGCGGTGTTTGCGCGGCGCATTGGCCCGCTGAACGAGGAACGCCTGGCGACTCTCGATGCGGTAGAAACCAGAGCCGGAAAAAAAGCGCCATCGCTGGAGCAGATTTTGCAGGCTCTAATTGGACCGGCGCTGCGCCTGGCCAGCGACTCGGCCAAGGGTGGGGCAAATGTGATGCGGTTGTTCGGTCGCACCATTGCCGAGCCGAGTGATGACCTTCAGGCGATGTTTCGCGAGTTGTTCGGGGATGTCGCCAAGCGGTTTATCGGGGCATTTCATCGAGCGTGTCCCGAGTTGCCGGGGAGCGTCCTGTTCTGGCGGTTTCATTTTGTCATCGGAGCCATGGCGCAAACCATGTGCGATCACACCAACATCAAGCTGATGTCCGGCGGGAAATGTGACCTGAATAACACGGACGAAGTTCTGGAGCAGATGGCTTCTTTTCTGGCCGCCGGTTTTCGGGCCCCCGTGAAGCGGGCCAGCAGGACTGTAAAAAAACGGAAAGTGGCCACCCGATGAACCGCGTTCAAAATTCCGCCGGCTGCCCGGTCGGGTTGATTCGATTGATTACATGCCTTGCGATCGCGCTCCTGTTGATTTCCTGCGCAACCGAAAAGCAGGTGCGCCCGGGTGTTGAACATCCGATGAACTGGCAGGCTGGCGAAGGTCAGGCCGGGGGCATCGTTGACAAATGGTGGACCGGCTTCGGCGACACCAATCTCGTATTGCTGATTGATGAGGCGATTCAGGAAAACCCGGATTTGAAAGCCATGAATGCGCGCGTTGGAGCCGTGGTCGAGCAATCGCGAATTGCCGGCGCGGCACTTTTGCCGACGGTTGACTTGCAAGGCGGCGCTTCGCGTCAACAACAGGTCTTTGTCGGTTTGCCGATTCCGGGCGCGGCCGGTCCGCTCAAAACCAGATCGACTTCCTACAATCTGAGTTTGATCAGTAGCTGGGAACTGGATCTGTGGGGGCGCATTCGCGCAGGCAAACAAGCGGCGCTCGCCGATTATCTGGCTGCGACCGATGAACTGCGTGGGGCGCGGCTGTCGCTCGTTGCCCAGACCGTACGAGCGTGGTTTCAATTGGCGGAGGCGAACCGGCAGCTTGGCCTCGCTGAAGCCACCGTGAATAGTTTCAACAGCTCCGCTGCTCGCGTTCGCGAACGATACGACGAGGGCCTTCGCTCGTCGTTGGATTTGCGATTGGCATTGAATGCGGAAGCAAACGCCGGTGCGTTGCGCGCGTTGAGGAAGAGTGAGCATCAAACGGCTCAGCGGCAATTGGAGTCACTTCTGGGACGTTATCCGGCTGGTAGTTTTGATCGTGCGCAGATGTTACCGGCGCTTGCTGAATCAGTGCCAGCCGGGATTCCCAGCGAAATGTTGGATCGTCGGCCGGATTTGCAGGCGGCTGAGTGGCGATTAAACGCCGCGCGATTGCGGGTTGATGAAGCCAAGGCGGCCTTGTTTCCGCGCATCAGTTTGACGGCAAGTGGTGGACGGACGAGCAATGAATTGGATGATTTGCTCTCGCACGATTTCGGAGTCTGGTCCATTGGTGCCAACTTTGTTCAACCCCTGTTCAACGGGGGACGATTGCGGTCCAATGTTCGATTGAACAGAGCACGCGTCACGGAGGCGGTGGAGAATTACCGTTCGACTTTACTGAAGGCGTTTCGCGAAGTGGAAACGGCGCTGGCCAATGAAGCTCTATTGCATTCACGTGAACAGGAATTGAACGAGGCGGCGAAACAGGCTCGCGCGGCTGAAAAACTGGCGGTTGATCGCTACGAATCCGGATTGGAAAGCTTCCTTGCCGTGCTGGAGTCCCAGCGGAGATCGCTGGATGCCGACAGTCTGGTGATCTCGGTTCGGCGTCAGCGACTGGACAATCGGGTGGCGTTGCACCTTGCACTGGGAGGTGGGTTTTCCTGGGATGCAACCGGCGTTGAGGAAGGAAAAGCAAAGACAAAGTAATGAAAACGGTTCTAAAGATACTGTTGCCAATCCTGGTATTAAGCGCGGTTGGCGTCGGGGTGTTTTTCCTGATGAACAACAAGCGGGAGCTTAAGCCGCAGCTGCGGGTCGAAGTCTTACCTCTGGTTCATGTGGTTTCGATCACACCGAAGGATCACCGGTTCAAGGTGCGCTCTCAAGGAGAAGTTGTCGCGCGAACAGAAATCAATCTGGTATCTGAAGTGTCCGGCAAAGTGAACTGGGTTGCGTCGTCGTTTGCGGAGGGTGGCTATTTCGAAAAGGATGACGTTTTGTTGAAGATTGATCCGAGGGATTTTCAAGTAGCGGCGGAGCAGAGTCGGGCAACCGTTGCCCAGGCCGATGTGCGATTGCAGCGCGAGCAGGCCGAGGCAAAGGTGGCGCGAAAGGAATGGGAAGCGCTTGGCCGTGACAAAGAAAAGGCCAACTCGTTGTTGCTGCGTGAACCACAACTGGCCGAAGCCCAGGCGGCGCTTTCGTCGGCGAAGGCCAGTCTCGCCAAGTCGGAGCTGGATTTGGCGCGGTGCGAAATCACGGCGCCGTTTACCGGACGGATACGTCAGAAGGCTGCGGACGTTGGACAGTTTATCAATCGCGGTGCGAATCTGGCTCGCGTTTACGCGGTGGATTATGTGGAGATTAAATTGCCACTGTCGCTCGATGAACTGGGATTCGTCGATCTGCCGTTGATGCATCGTGAAAGTGATGCGAACAGCAAGCCGACCCCAGTCACGCTCCACGGCAAACTTGGCGGTGAGATTTACTCATGGACCGGACAGCTCGTCCGTACGGAAGGAGAGGTCAACTCGCGGACGCGAATGTTGTCAGCCATCGCGCGGGTGAACGATCCCTATAATCTGATTTCCCGGCACGAACGTCCGCCGTTGGCGGTCGGGCTGTTCGTGGACGCGGTAATTGACGGACGGACGGTGAAGGGAATCTACGAAGTCCCCCGTTCGTCCATGCGGGATCGGGAGACCTTGCTCGTGGTGGATGCAGAGGACCGGTTGCGCATGCGGAAAGTCTCGGTGCTGCGCTTCCTCCGCGACGATGTTTTGTTGCGGAGCGGGCTCGAAGCCGGTGATCGCGTGTGCCTCTCGATACTCGACTCCCCGGTCGAGGGGATGCAGGTGCGGGCCACGGAACTGGAACGCGGCGCAACAGTAGTCGGCCAAGCGGAGTAGTGAAGAAACAGGCAGAGCATTCAAATGACTGACATGTCAGAATCCGAAAAGGAATTGACCGGACCCATCGCCTGGTTCGCGCGCAATGGCGTGGCGGCCAAGATGATGGTCGTGGTCATTCTCGTGGGTGGGTTGATGTCGGCATTCACGATTCGCAAGGAAGTGTTCCCGGAGTTTTCATCGGATCGCATTACCATCTCGATGCTTTATCGCGGCGCGGCGCCGGAAGAAGTGGAGGATGCCGTCAGCGTTCGCATTGAAGAAGCGTTGCAGGGTTTGGATGGGATCAAGGAGATTCGCTCAACCTCGGCCGAAGGGGTGGCTGCTGTGACGGTGGAACTGTTGCCCGGGGTGGACTCGAGTAAGGTAATGGATGACATCAAAGCCGAGGTCGATGCCATCGACACCTTCCCGGACGAGACGGATAAGCCGACCATCAAAGAACTCATCATCCGGAGTCAGGTGATTAACATTGCCGTCGCGGGAACCGCCGACGAGACGGCTTTGAAAAGAATGGGTGAACGGGTGCGGGACGAAGTTTCCAAACTGCCCGGCATCACCCAGGTGGAACTGGTGGTGGCCCGGCCGTACGAAGTCTCCATCGAGGTGTCGGAATTCTCACTTCGGCGGTATGGGTTGACGTTTGATGAAGTGGCCCGAGCGGTCAGGCGATCATCGCTGGATCTGCCGGGTGGTTCGATAAAGACTAAAGGGGGCGAATACCTGTTGCGCGTCAAGGGGCAGGCGTATCACTCGCCGCAGTTTGAACGGATTCCGTTACGGACACTGCCGGATGGGTCGCGCTTGTTGCTGGGTGACGTGGCGGAAGTAATCGACGGGTTTGAAGAGACTGTGCAGTTTGCGCGGTTTAATGATATGCCGGCGGTGGTGGTGCAGGTCTTTCGTGTGGGCGACCAGAGCGCGATCAGAATTTCCGAGACGGTCAAAAAATATACCGTCGAAGCGCAGACTCGGATGCCGGCAGGGATCATTCTGGCTCCGTATCAGGATTACTCGGAATTCCTTCGCAGTCGCCTGCAGTTGTTGCTGAAGAATGCTTTGATCGGGGGGATTTGCGTCTTTTTTGTGCTCGCCTTGTTTATGCGGTTTCGTCTCGCCCTTTGGGTGAGCTTTGGCATTCCGATTTCGTTTCTGGGCACGCTCTGGGTCATGCCGACGTTGGATGTGTCCATCAACATGATGTCGCTGTTCGCATTCCTGCTCGTGCTCGGGATCGTGGTCGATGATGCCATCGTGGTGTCGGAAAACATCTACACTCATGTTCAAAACGGGTACGACGGCCTGACTGCGGGAATCAAAGGCGCTCGTGAAGTAGCCGTGCCGGTCATCTTTTCTGTCATGACGACCATTGCGGCGTTTGCACCGATGGCGATGGTCAGCGGGAACACCGGCAAAGTGTTGAAGGGAATTCCACTCATCGTCATTCCCACCCTGTTGTTTTCGCTGCTGGAATCCATGTGGGCGCTTCCGAATCATCTGTCTCATCTGAAGGCGCCGGACTTGAAGAAGAAAACCGTTAACCCGTTCACGTTGATTCAGAACGGCTTTGGCAGGTTTCTGAACTGGTTCATTCACAGTGTGTATCGCGACTTCCTTGAGGTTTGCCTCAAGTGGCGTTACACGACGATCTCCGTGGGAATGGCAACGGTGATATTAATGGCCGGGTTGGTCTTATCGGGTTTTGTAAAGTTTCAGTTCTTCCCGCCGGTGGAAGGAGACGACATTGCGGCGTTTCTGGCCATGCCTGAAGGGACACCGTCGGAAGTGACGCGGGCCGGAGTGAAACGAATCGAACAGGCGGCGTTGCAGATTCAGCGGGAGTATGACGAGAAGTATGCGCGTGGCGGTCCCAGCCTGTTCCGCAATGTCCTCGCGTCGGTCGGGGATCAACCTTACCGGACGGCGCAGAGCAAGAATGGTGGCAACATGGGAAAAAACTTTGTGCGCGACAACGTCGGCGAAGTACACGTCCAGTTGCTCTCCTCGGAGGAACGCCCGGTGTCATCGACTGAGATCGTCAATCGGTGGCGGGAGCTGACGGGGCCGATTCCGGGTGCCGTCGAATCCATCTTCACCGCGAATCTGTTCACCGCCGGCAACGCGATTGACATCCAGTTGACCGGGCCGAAAGTGGCGACACTTCGACAGGCTGCGAATGAATTGAAGGAGCATTTGAAAACCTATCCGGGTGTCTTTGACATTGCCGATGATTACCGGTCTGGTAAACAGGAAATCAAGCTGGCCATCAAACCGGAAGCCGAGGCGCAAGGTCTCAAACTACAGGATCTGGGTCATCAGGTACGGCAGGCATTTTTTGGCGAAGAGGCGCAACGCATCCAACGCGGACGCGATGACGTGCGGGTGATGGTGCGCTACCCGGAAGCCGATCGGCGTTCGTTATACAGTCTTGAGCAGATGCGTATTCGTCTGCCCGACGGCACGGAGGTTCCGTTCTCATCAGTGGCGGAGGCGGAGATGGGGAGAGGATTTTCAGCGATCAACCGGGTGAATCGGGAGCGGGCAATTGCCGTCACC
The DNA here is from genome assembly GCA_937893495.1 of uncultured Verrucomicrobiales bacterium. Lineage (GTDB taxonomy): Bacteria > Verrucomicrobiota > Verrucomicrobiia > Limisphaerales > JAYPXF01 > CALBIE01. The sequence goes on from CALBIE010000554.1 coordinate 7,051, forward strand.
GCGGACATTGATTTGAGCCGGGTTAATTCAAATGAAGTTTTTGCCAGGCTACAGGAAGAATTCCTTCCGGGCCTGCTGGCGAAGTATCCCGGCCTTCGATTCGAATTCGAAGGTGAAAAAGCCGCGCAGACGGAAACGTTAACCGGGCTTTTTCGTGGCTTCGTTCTCTCGCTATTTGTCATCTTCGGATTGATTGCGATTCCGTTACGGTCCTATTTCCTGCCGTTCGTGGTAATGTCGGCGATCCCTTTCGGATTTGTGGGGGCGGTGATTGGCCACATGGTTATGGGGCTTCCGTTGACCGTACTTTCGATGTTTGGCTTTGTCGCGTTGGCGGGCGTGGCCGTGAATGACAATCTGGTGCTCGTCGATTTTGTGAACCGCGCCAAGCGAGAAGGGATGCCTGAATTTGAGGCGATCCGTCAGGCGGGATTGAAACGATTTCGCCCGATTCTAATCACCTCGCTTTCGACGTTTGTCGGACTGACACCCTTGATTCTCGAGAAGAGCCTCCAGGCCCAGTTCCTGATTCCAATGGCCATCTCGCTCGCGTTTGGGGTGCTTTACAGTACGGTGACTTCCCTGTTGCTGGTTCCTTCACTCTACCTCGTGGCAAGCGATATTCGTGGTTTCTTCAAGTGGCTGTATGGTCGGCCGGTGATTGAGCCGGAAACGGTGGATGCCTCCGTGTCAGTTGGTTGAAGGGGATTTCCCTGAAATTTCCTGTTGGCCACAAGGGGTAGCGTGTTGTATTCAAGCCGGGCACAAAATATGGCCAGGGCTAAGACGAAAGAGCAGCAACATGTTTACGACGAAAGCAAAATCAAGACGCTTTCGTCGCTGGAGCATATCCGGCTCCGGACCGGGATGTATATCGGGCGGATCGGTGACGGATCACACTACGATGACGGCGGCTATATCCTGCTGAAAGAGGCCATCGATAATTCCATCGATGAATTCATCATGGGCCACGGTAAGGAGGTGCATATTGAAATCAAGGACGGCGTCGTGTCGGTTCGCGATTTCGGGCGGGGAATTCCATTGGGTAAAGTGATCGAATGTGTCTCGCGCATCAACACCGGCGCGAAGTACAACGACGAAGTATTTCAGTTCAGCGTCGGGTTGAACGGCGTGGGAACCAAGGCGGTCAACGCACTGTCGCATAAGTTTGTGGTGCGCAGTTATCGGTCGGGCGATTTTGTCGAAGGCATCTTCAAGCAGGGTAAGCTCAAGAAAGAGAACAAGGGGAAAAAAGCGGACGAGCCGGATGGGACGTTTATCAGTTTTGAACCGGACCCCGAGATTTTCAAGAAGATCGAATTTCGTGAAGAGCACGTATCCAGGAGATTGCGGCACTACGCTTATTTGAATGCCGGATTGCGGCTAATCTACAACGGCAAGACGTTTCGTTCGCGCAACGGTCTGCTCGATCTCGTGATGGAGGAACTACAGGTGGACGGCAGCGAGCCGTTGTATCCGCCGTTGCGACTCGTCACGAAGACGCTGGAGTTTTGTTTTACCCACAGCAACAGCCGCTACGGAGAAACATTTTTCTCTTTCGTCAATGGTCAGTTCACCGCTGATGGAGGAACCCATCTCAGCGCGTTTCGAGAAGGATTGCTGAAGGCCCTCAACGAATACGGCAAGGGGAAGTACGAGGGCGACGATGTGCGCGAGGCGATGGTCGGTGCCGTGGCGATTCGCCTGCAGGACCCCATGTTTGAGTCGCAGACCAAAAACAAGCTGGGGAATACGGAAATTCGATCGGAGCTCGTCAACAAAGTGCGTGAGGAAGTGCTGCATTTTCTGAATCGCAATCGCGACATAGCAGAGCGAATGGTCGCGAAAATCGAGGACACACGTCAGTTGCGCAAGGAGTTGCAGCAGGTCAAAAAAATGGCGCGCGACCGTTCCAAGGCGATTACGATTCGCATTCCGCAACTCAAGGATTGCAAGAAGCATCTGGACAAACGGAAAGGCAAGGGAAAGGGGACAATGGTGTTCATTACGGAGGGCCAATCCGCGGCGGGTTCTATCGTGAGTTGCCGGGACGTGAATATGCAGGCGATCTTCACGTTGAAAGGCAAACCCTTGAACGTCTGCGATCTCAAACGGGACGCCATCTATAAAAACGACGAGATGTACAATCTGATGCGCAGCCTGAACATCGAGGACAATATTGATGGCCTGCGTTACGACCAGGTGGTGCTGGCAACGGATGCGGACGTGGACGGGTTACACATTCGGAATCTGTTGATCACATTTTTCTTTCGTTACTTTGATCAGGTGGTTCACGACGGACATTTGTATGTGCTGGAAACGCCCTTGTTCCGCGTGCGCAACAAGCAGAAGACCGTTTACTGTTACAGCGAAGAGGAACGACTGGCGGCTTTGAAAGAATTCGGAAAGTCCGCGGAGATTACCCGCTTCAAGGGACTCGGAGAAATATCTCCAGGCGAGTTCAAGGCTTTCATCGGCAAATCCATGCGGCTCAGTCAGGTGGAATTTGCGCCCAAACCGGAGGCCTCGGCGATCATCGGATTCTACATGGGGAAGAACACCCCGGATCGCAAAGACTACATCATGGAGAATCTCGTCGTGCCGGTGGAGGATTGATGCGGCGTTCTCGGCTTATTCGGTATCCAAACGCGTTCTGTTGACTGCGTGTGCGTGCCTGTTCCGCAAATCGTGGAAAAACTGTAACGTTACCGGAAAGATTGGAAAGGTTCCGGTGTTTACCTTAGGGCTCGTAAATTGACGACATTGTGACTTCAGTGTAAATACATAGTCATTACATGGAATTGACTATGCGAATGTTCCGAATTGGAAAAGATGGACTTTGATTGGCGCAATCCTTCGATGGAGTTTTACGGTGACCTGAAAGTTCAGGAGATCGAAGAATCCTTCGATGATCCGTTCGCGGTTCGGTTACTGCCGGATTCGGAACGGTTTGCCGACCAGTCCCGCTATTTCAACCTCGGGCGTTCGGCCAATGGCAATGGGATATTCAGTGTATATCGGACAAATGGCAAACAGGCTAAAATCGTCGGTGCTCGCCTGTTTGAGCCGGAAGAGGCGTTTTTTTACAAGCGCCGGGTCAAACAGATGCTGGATTGACAGGGTACGAGATTTGCTTGTGGTTTAACGATCAAGCTGGACGTGTAAGAATTGAATTTTAGAATCCGTTGAGACTGAACGAATTATGACAACTGTCGCCAAATGGGAAGACATTCCGTTCTTCGATTCGGAAGACGACGAAGCTGGATTCTGGGAGTCTCATCGACTGGACCTGCGGTTGATGGATGCGGCTGTGGCGCGTCGTGCCGAGGCGAACGAATCGGTCACCATTACCCTGCGGATGGATCCGCGGATGCTTTCGCGAATTAAGCGGTTGGCCCGTTCGCGTTACCTGAACTATCAGAGCATGATCAAGCAGTGGATGAGTGAACGACTGGAACAGGACCTGAAATAACGATGAATTTGAACCTCAAGGCGAATCCGATATCGAGTCCGCGCGGTTTCACGCTGGTGGAAATGCTGGTGGTGATTGCGATCATCGGCCTGCTGTCCGGGCTGCTGGTCTCATTGAGCGGCTCGGCGAGCCGCAAGAAGGTCGAATCACGAACCAGGGCGGAACTTGCGAACATGGTGACGGCCATCGAGTCATATGAGAGTAAGTACGGGCAGTATCCACCGAGCAATCCGCTGGCGACGGAATCCTCTGCGCAGTGGAATACGCTGTATTACGAATTGACCGGTATGCGAGTGGATCCGGCGACCGCGACCTACGTGTCGCCGCAGCAGACGGGCGTGATTATCACTGGTGCCCAATTGAATAACATCTTTGGCGTGCCGGGAATCGGACACGCCGAGACGAGCACTTCCAAGTTTCCCGAGCCCTTCCTGAAAAACCTCAAGCCGGGCAATCTGGCGGTTGTCACAAACGGCGTTCCGGGCAATCCCGCCGTGTTGGTGATCAAGGTGGCCGGAAAGCATGCGAACAAGAACATTGATATAAACACGTGGAAGTACATGTCGTATCCCGCGAACGGGCACAACCCGAAGACCTTTGATTTGTGGGCGGAATTACCCGGCCCTAACCCCAACACAACAAACTTCATCGGCAATTGGAAATAGATGAAATTCAAACCATGAAAAAAACTCAAGCATTTCAATCGCGAAATCCCGAGGCGGGCATGACCCTCATAGAATTGCTCGTGGTCATCAGTATTATCGGTGTGCTGGCGGGACTCCTTCTCCCGGTCCTTGGCAAAGTGAAGATGAACGCGAAGATCACCCAGACCAAGAAGGAGATGGCCGATATCAAGAACGCGGTCACGGTTTATCAAACCGATTACAGCCGTCTGCCATCGTCCTCTGCCGCCAACAGTATGGGCGGCGACTACGTCTATGGTACTCAGCACGTCCTCCAGCGGGGAATTGTAGTAACGATGCTGAATGGAACGCCTGCTTACGAAGCCAGCAACGCCGAACTGATGCTCATTCTTACTGGGCAGACGTCGTTTCCCTTCTACAGCACGAACGGCGTTAATGCGGGTAACGCGAAGAATCCGAGGAAGCTGAAGTACCTGAATGCAAAATCGAGTTCCGGAAATGGGCCGGGGCTGGGAACGGATGGAGTCTTTCGCGACCCGTGGGAGAATCCCTATATCGTAACATTGGATCTGAACTACGATAATTTCGTGGCGCCGGCACTGTATCGTTTGCAGGCGGTGTCTCAGGAGACCGTCGGCAACCCGGGCGGCTACCATGGGTTGATCAGCCGCACCGCCAATGGTGCGGCCAATGATTACAGTATCAGGGACACTGTCGCCGTCTGGTCGATGGGGACGGAGGCCCGGAAGCCGGGTGACCTCAAATTCGACGCGACCCTCAAGGCGATTGTGGCGCCGAATGCGGACAATGTGTTGAGCTGGTAAACCTTCATGCGCATCTCACCGTCAACGATTCGATATGACGGTCCCCCGCGCTCCGGCGTGAAGGGGCGTCGGGCGTTTACGTTGATTGAAATGCTCGTGGTTCTGGGAATCATTGGCATTCTTGTTGGGATGACGTTGCCCGCCTTCAAGGATATGGGGAAGGGCAGCACTATCGATGCGGCTTCGCGTCAGTTAATGGATGACCTGATGTTTACGCGGCTCAAGGCAATCAGCGGGCGAACGACGGTGTATATGGTGTTCTTTCCGTTACAGAGTTTCTACGGTTTTACTCAGGTCGAAACGAACTACTTCTGGACCAATAATGCCGCCAACGGTCTGATGGGCGGGCAACTCGCGACGTATGCCTTATTTGCGCGACGAGCGGTGGGGGATCAACCCGGTCAGGGGACAGCCCGGTATCTGACGGAGTGGTTGTCAATGCCGGAGGGAACTTACGTTCCGCTGGCTGCCTTGATCAATGGAAGGATATTTCAGGACGTTGTGGGTTCTGGCATCACGACGGAGTTTTTCCCGTTTTCGGATAATCCCAATCCAGTGAGTCCGCGGCGGTTGCCGTTTATCGCGTTCGATTCCCGGGGCCGGTTGTTGGGGCGATCGGCGGACATTTTCATTCCCGTGACCGACGGTGGTATTATTTATCTCAAAGATGCAGCTGGCCGGCGCAACCTGGTGGTGGATGCCGATGCGGTGGAAACGGGGTTGCCGATTCTCACTGGCGAAATAGTGACTGGCATGCGCTACCTCGTGACCGGCAACGGAACGGTTCAATATCCGCCCGGAGGCACGAGTTACGCGCCGGGCCAGTCGTTTCTGGGTGCGGGCACGGCCAGCTATACTTTCACGGGATCGCCCCGCGTGACTTTGTTCAACGGCGTGCAGGTGGATTGGCTGACCGGGCGGGCCAAGGTGGTGAAACCGGAATTACAATGAAACTGACCAACTCAATTCATTCTTTGCGCAGCGATGCCCGTCATGCGGTGCGCCGGGTTGGCGCGGTCGGCTGCGCTGAAAGCGCGTTCACGATGATTGAAGTGGCTCTGAGTCTGGCCATCGTCGGGTTTGCCATGGTTGCGATCATCGGCGTGCTGCCGACTGGCTTGAACGTGCAGCAGAAGAACCGCGAGGACACGATCATCATGCAGGACAGCGGCCTGCTGATTGAAGCGATTCGTTCGGGACTCAACAGTGGCGCGTTGAGTGTGTTGGCGGAAAATATGGTGACGCTGCAAGTGTCCAATTCACAGGGCACGGCAACATTCGTGAATGGAGACCTGACGCCCCGGGAGATTGTGGCCCAGCTCTGTCGGCCGGCCTCGGAACCCAATGGCAACACTAATCAAGTGTTCGCGCAGTTTCGGAGCCTGAGCGGCAATCTTGGCGAACGGGCACTGACGAATAGCACGGTCGTTTTCTCCTATCTGGTGCAACCCGAGATTCGTCCGTATACCAACTTCCTGGCCGACACGAATTCGCCATATTACACCAACTTCATGGGAGTTATCACCAACAACCTGCATGAAGTGAAACTGACTTTTCAGTGGCCCGTCTATGAAAGTGGCGCCATCGGTCAAAACCGGCAGGTTGTTCGCACTCTTATCAGCGGTCGTTTGTTGAGCGTGGGGTTGTCGGCCGGATTTCTAACCAACGGCTACTTCTTTCAAGCCAACCAATGGACATCGCAGTAACCATGAATACCAGCCCGATGAAGTCTGCTATCGACGTGCCTCTCCCGTCGCGCGGCAGGTGTGCTGGGGTGACCGTGCTGGAGCTCATGGTTTCCGTGACGTTGATCTCGTTCATCATTCTTTCGCTCTACGAGATGTTTGACTTCACTCAGGCGCAGATGCGACGGGCGGTCAGTCAGGTGGATCAGCTTGAAGCCGGACGCGCGGCGCTGGACCTGATTAGCCGTGACGTCTCGCAACTGACCGCTCCGGCGACGTTCGCCAACCCGCCGCTGGACCGGACCATCTTCATTACCAACTACTACGGTGCCAATGCGCTGATAATGACCAATGACTCCGGGCAGGGAATTTTCACGAACACGCTCCACGCAGTGTACTTTAATGTGTTTGACATCGGCCGGAGTCGGAGTAACTGGACGGCCGTGGGGTACCATGTGGCTGGGGAGGGGGGCCTGGCTCAGGTTTCCGTAAACGGACTTGGGACGCTCTATCGCTTCGAAGCCAGCAGCGCGGAATACTCCCCGTTCCTTTTCAGCTATTTCGCAAATCCATTCAGCAACTCCAACCTGTTCCAGCGCGTCGCGAACAACATCGTGCATTTCCGCATGAAGGTGGTCGCGAACAGTGTGGTGATTCCGTTCAATGGTTTTCCGACGACAAACATGCCTTCGCACGTGGAAATGGAACTCGGCTACCTGGAAGATCGGACGGCCGAGGTCGTGCGGGGGATGGGGAGTTTAGCCGCCGCGCGTCAGTTCATTTCCCTGCATCCGGAAAAAGTTCAGCTATTCCGGCTACAGATACCTATTCGGTCTGGATTGTAATGAGAATCAGAGCAGAAAATCAATTGACTGGTGATTGGCCCCGACAGTGGTGGCGGGCGCATGCCAAGCCGGACGGTGTGGCATTGGTCGCTACCCTCATCATGCTTTCACTGGTCACGTTTATGACGATTGCGTTTTTGGGTGTGGCGCGCCGGGAACGGCGACTGGTCCAGGCGTCCATTACGCAGGGCGAGGCGCGACACTTCGCGGCGGCTGGCGAAGCCCATGCTCAGGCAGACGTGATTTCCCGGTTAATCTCGTCGGACGATCCCTGGAATTATGGGTTGATTGTCTCGACCAACTTCATGAATTCCAACGCGAATCTGGGGCACCCGTTTCCGCCTGCTCGCACGGATCCGACCAATGTGAATGATTATGCCCTGGGTGGGTTGTGGATTCAGCACCTGGCCAATCTCAAGTTCAGTCCTCGTGTGCCGGTTTTTGACACCAACCGCTTTTTTGGTGGTTGGGAAAGTGCGAAAGGGCGATTCTATCTCGACTTCAATCGCAATGGGTTGTTCGAGGAAACGACCGGTTACAATTACTTCATGCCGGGTAGTTTGAACGCCTATCTCTCCGGCGACCCGCAGTGGATCGGGGTGTTGGATTATCCGGAATATCGGCACAGTCGGTCCAACCAGTTTATCGGCCGATATGCCTATCTGGTCATGCCGGCGGGCTTGTCGCTGGATGCGAACTATCTCCACAATCAGAATAAGCGTCCAATCCCGCTGACGTCCGAGGGGTTTTCGCGAAACTTTGGCGCGGGTACCTGGGAGATCAATCTGGCCTCGTTCCTGGCGGACTTGAATACCAATGGTTCGGCCTATCTGGCCGGTGGCAGTTGGGCGAGCCCGCTCAATGGCTATATCTATTCCGTCCCGCTCAGTCCAGGTCCACCGCCGTCGTCGTTTGGCTTTGCTTTCCTGCACGCGCGGGACCTGTTGATTTACCGGAATAGCGGGAACTACAACAATTTCGCGTCCCCGGCCGCCACCTACGGCACGGCGGCCAACCCGCTCGCCAATATTGGTTTTGATTTTTACGGGGATGACACGCCGGTCAATCAGGGTGTGTTCCTTGGCTGGTCGGCGAACAACCTTGCCCAGGGTGGTTACCATGGCGGCCGCAACGTGGCATTGGCGCCACAGAAGTTCAACGACGCCACGGATTTTTTCGATACGAATCGCACGTATAACGTGTTTCTGAATCATCTCCATTCACTTGGTTCAGCGACCAATGGCGGCTCAGCCGCAAAGCTATTCTATGACCAGAACACCTATTACCGGCTTATCTCGCAGTTGGGGGTGGACTCGGTGGCACCGACGCACAAATGGAACGTCAATTTCTCGAACGACTTCAGTGCCTCGGCCGAGAGCGTGACCAATTTCTACGACTGGCCGGCGGTGCAGTTCTTCACCAACGTGGCGCAGGGATTCTTTGACTCCAGCGTCACCACCAATGTGTTCACCAACACGGTGTTGACGGGGATTGTCCCTGCGGGATTGTACACCAACTACTTCATGCCCGGCCTGTTTTTTGGAGCGCAGCCCTATCCCTGGAACCCGGTGTTCACCAATATCTTCGGCGGTCCGTTGCCACCCATAGTCCTGCAGTTCACCAACACCCGGGTGCAGGTGAACAACATCATGCTCTATCCGTTCAACCGGTATAATCCTGAAGTACACCGGTTGCTGCAATTGTCGGCCAATGTCTATGACTCAACCCGATCCAACATGTTCGGCGCGACGATCGGTCCGGCGTTCCCCTCTGTCTTCCGTCCCACGATTGGTTACAACTCCACGAATGATATCGTGTTCATCAACGGTTATATGGAGATGGTCGATGACACCTGGCTGTCGGGAGATTATATCGATCTGGAGAACGCCACCAATCGGGTCGATCTGACCACGCATATTGATTCGATTGAAGTCAACCCGGGCATCTGGTCCAACAGCACGGTCATGGTCCGGGGATTGCCGGTGATCATCGGAGCGAAGAAGTTCGTCCCGAACTTCAACGAGTTTGCCTCGCGCACGTTTGTGGCCGTTACCCGCAAGCTGGAATTCGTGAAGACCAACGTCAATGCGTTGCCGACACAGACGAATCACATGTTCATCGTTGGCATCTCCAATCAATTCGGCGTGGAGGCATGGAATCCCTACCTCAGCGCGTTTCCTCGGAGTCTCTCCCTGCGGGTGACCAACGAGTTGACCTACGTGTTGACGAACGAATGGTCGGATGTAAATGGGCCGCTGATGTCGAACACGATTGTCGTCTCGGCGGTGGAGAATCTTCCTTCCGGAACCTGGCCGGGATTGGGTGGCATCGGAAATTATCGCACGCCAATTTATACCAACCTTGTCCTGTTGCCGGATTCGGGTTACGCCACCAATTACGGCCAGACAATTCTGCCGTCGGGGGTGACTCTCCGCAATCTGCTGTTGGCTCAGACCAACTTCTTTCTCGGTTCCACGACCAATGGATCGTTTTTCCCGAACATTGTACTCGGCCTGACGGTGACGAACTGGGTGCGCTACGCGCTCGTGGACACCAGTGTGACCCCCAATCGCGTCCTCGACTACGCGAATCTGACAAATCTCGTCGGGCACATGGATCTGATGCGGATGCTCAATGGCACGACCAACCAGTACAACACCAATTTGTTCGCCGGCTCATTCTGGATTACGAATCGCGCTGACGGTACCACGGGCAACGGCCAGTCGCCGACCATCGGAATTACCAACCAGATTATGGTTTCGCTCTATACGAACTGGGCAAACCTGGCGAGTTGGCGGCAGTGGAGTGCGGATACGCCAGTGCCGAGGCGCATCGATCGGTTCCGCAAATTTATGGGCTATCCCGGACTCTATTCGTCAGGGGCGGCGATTCCCAATGTGACCCGCATGCAGGCCCCCTTCAGTCCGACACGGGTCGCGATGCAGAATCTGATTTATGAGGCCAACGATCCCATCGTGCACTACACCACGCGCGATTTGACGTCGCGCTTCGCATCCTCCTCGGTAGCCGTTAATCAGTACTCCACCAACGCCGTCAACAACAGCTATACGGTGTTGCCATTTGGTTCCTTTATCCTCACCAACCCACCCGGCTCGATGGGGCGCCTCAATGACTCATTTGATCCGTGGGGCGGCAATCCGAACAAGACGCCGGATGTCTATTCCTTTGGCATGACGATCAAAGATCCGGGCATTGCCCGACCCGACCAGTGGGATTTTCCGCAGCAACGTTGGGCCAGCGTTGGCTGGCTCGGCCGGGTGCATCGAGGAACTCCGTGGCAGACGTTTTACATGAAGTCCGCCGCGGCGAGTTCCAATTACTGGACTCAACATTCACGCAGCAGCCAGACGCATCCCACCAACGACTGGCGGTTGGTGCATGTCCTTTCCGCGCACCTGAATGAGAAGGCCTCACGCGGTGGCCTGTCGGTCAACCAGACCAATCTTGCGGCCTGGTCCGCCGTGCTGGGCGGGGTCGTCGGCTTGACTAATCAGGTTCCGAGCACGGCCGCGGAATTCAGTCCGTTCACCGGGCCAGTCGGAAATCCGTTCGTCATTCAACCCAACAGTCCGCAGATGCACCTGATACACCAGGGCATCGTCAGCACGCATTGGCGGCAGACGAACTTCAACCGACTGGGAATGATTCTTTCGGTGCCGCAATTGAGTGATGGCTCACCGTTCCTGAACCTCGGTGCTCCTCCCTGGTATCCGACGGGCAACTACATCATCGGTGATATCGTCCATTATGCCGGACAGTTCTATGTCGCGAACAATGGCAGCTTCAACAACCCGCCGCCCGACAACAACTTTTGGACCTGGACGCCCTTCCTGACGCGCGAGAAAATGTACGGGCTCACGGATCAGATTGTGGAACGCATACCGCAACAGATCATGGGTTTGCTTACGCACAGTCATTCTCCGCGCATTGTGGTTTACGCCTACGGCCAGACGCTAAAACCCGCGCCGCGCTCGCTGTTTCTTTTTGCGGGCGAGTACCAGGGTATGGTGACCAATTACCAGGTCACGGGCGAGACTGCCACCCGCACCGTGCTGCGCATCGACGGATTGCCTGAGAGCGGGCTCATTCCGTCCCTTCGCCCGAACAATGAGCCGGTGATTTTCCCTCGGATTGTGGTGGAAGACTTTAAACTGCTGGAAAGCAACTAAGCCGACGCGATGCCGCCGAAACAAAAACAAACGGGTTTATCCTTCACCTTGCGGTGCGGTCGGGTGCCCGCCCCGGAGCGCGGCATTCATGCCGCAGGGGCGTGGGATTGGCGGGAGCGTTTCGGATTGGATGAGGGGTTTTCGGCAACGCGGACGTTTCAGCGGCCTGAAGGCCGCGCTCCGTCCGGAACGGTGCGCGGATGCGCCGGGCGCGAACGGACATTGTCTCCGGAGCGCGGCATTGATGCCGCAGGGGCGTGGGATCGGCGGGAGCGTTTCGGATTGGATGAGGGGTTTTCGGCAACGCGGACGTTTCAGCG
>CALBIE010000555.1 GCA_937893495.1 uncultured Verrucomicrobiales bacterium
CCGTGAAGTGGACATAGATGCGCCAGTCGTCATCCAGCTTCCGGGTGAGCGTCCATTCGTACGTGATTTCAAACTCACCGGGCGCATCGGATCGGACAGATTTGATTGCCGGTTCGATTCCGGCCTTCTCGACCTCGGGCGAAGCCGCCGGGGTGATGGATGACGGAGGAGCCGGTTCGACCGGGGCCGGGGCGGTTGCCACATCTTGGCGATCGGATGGTTGGGGATCGTTTTGCGATTGGGGGTTGCAGGCGGCGGTCAGACTCCAGACCAGGGAACATGTCAACAGGTAGCCGGTTTCGCGCAGAAAGTTCATGCCGTGGTATAGCGCGAAACAGGAGCCGCTGCAACCGGACGCGACCAGTGCCGGCTGCCCGCACCATGCGGACTCCACCGTCCGGACGCGAACCGTGCCGTCGCCCCAGCGATTCGCAAATTGCGAATTGCCGCCGTTACCCGAGCATGGATTGACACTGCTGTGAAACATGTTACACATCTGCTTGTGAAAACGATCACCATTCGTGATTTGCGGCAGCGCTGGCCGGAGGCGGAATCGCTGCTCAAGACGGAAAGGGAGATTCTCGTGACGCGCGATTCCAAACCGGTGGCCCGGCTGCTTCGATACGATGAGCCGGAGCGCCCACGGACGAAGTTCGATCCGGATGCCCACGCCCGCTGGCAGGAAAAAATGGGCGGCAACGTGCGACTCGTTGACAAATACCTGACTGCGGACAGGGAGGAGCGCCCAATCTGGCCAAAGCACAAGTGAACGGGAGAGCGGAGATTTATCGAGGCAGTCACCCGATGCGCAAAGACGGCCCCATGGTCTCCCCGGTTCCCCTCCGCTTCTCTTCCGTAGTTCGTGTTTGTTCCTTGGTCGTGGAAGTCGACTTTTAACATGATCTACATCGACGCCAGCAGTCTGCTGAAGCTTCTGTTCAATGAACCGGAATCCGGTGCCGTCCGGGCAGCCATTGCGGCGGAAGTGGACGTCCGGGTTTCATCTCTGACCCGGTTGGAGGCTCAGGTTCAATTGAAGGCCTGCTGGTTGGGTGGCGAGTATTCGAAACCAAAGTATCAGGCGTACCAGAAAAAACTGGATTCATTCGCTGATACGGATCCGTTTCATTTCGTCACGCTGTCGGGAAGCGTGTTTGATCGGGCCATCAAGCAGGACGTCGAATCGGGGCGAATCCACGTTCGTACGCTCGACCGCCTGCATCTCGCCGCGCTGAACGAACTGGGCATCACGCGCATCATGACCCATGACGCGCGGCAGGCTGCAGCCGCTCGGATTGCAGGATACGATGTTTTGATCCCCTGAAAGGACAGGCACCGATTGCTTGAATATCAGATTAATTCCACCTGAGATCCGACCGCGTTGACCAGTAGTCGTCCGGGATTTCCTTCAGTGCCGACACGCGATCCCAGAGTTCCTCCGACCAAACCAGGTCAACCGCGCCGACGTTCGCGGTCAGATGTTCCACCGTAGCAGCGCCGCTCAATGCCGTGCTGACCCACGGTCGATTCAAGACAGTTGCCAGGGCAAGTTGATCGCTGGTTGCGCCGACTGATGATGCTGCGTCCTCAAGTCGCCAGAGCTTGTCGGTGAAACCGGGATCGCGATTTCGTGCGGTCAATCGGCCATTGGCAAGCGCCTCCTTGATGATGACGCCCATGCCGGCTTGATGGGCCTCGGCCAACGCCGGGCCGGCCGATTGCTCCAGCACATTCCACGTTGCCTGAACGCAGTCGAAAAGTCGTTGGTCGTCCCTGCGGATGCCCACCGCTTTTCGAATCACTTCGGCCTGTTGGGGACCGCTCACTGACAATCCGATCCGGAGTCCTTCGCGTTTCAGTTCCGCCAATCGATTCAGGACGGCTGCATTTTCCAACACACCGCTTTCCGGAGTGGCGGAGTGGATCTGATACAGATTCAAACTGCCACCCAACTGCTCACGCGACTCAAGAACTTGTCGCTCCAACACCGGCAGTGAATGTTCCTTTACCTCATGTTTCTCGGCATCGATACGCCAATCGGCGGTGTAGGTGTAACCCCATTTCGAGCCCACGGTGACGCCTTCGGGCTTGCGCGCCCCGAGCCATGATCCGAGAAATTCCTCCGCCCGACCGTAGGAGCGTGCAGCATCAAAGTATCGGATACCTGCCTGCCATGCCGCATCGAGAACCTTGTGCGTCCGGACCTCCATCGCCGCGACATCTCGTTGATCTCCCAAATCCGTTTCGTGGCCAAGATTGATGTAGCCCGGACGTCCCAATGCAGCGAGGCCCAGGCCCATGGGCGTCACCGTCAGACCGGAATCTCCCAATGCGCGTGGTTTCATATCGGCCGGGTCATCTTGCCGCCGACACGTCAGTTCAGTAAATCATCTTCATGATGATGTCCTCATTCCGCGCCGACGAAGAATGGCACTCACGAATCCGGTCACACCCCCGATTACGACTCCGAGCGGGAGGAATAGGGCGAGTGCCGCGTAGTTCGTGCGCATCTGAAACAGGTTCTGAAGAACAACTATTGCCGCGAACAAGCAGCAGAAAACGCCGGCGGATGCCAGAGTGGAACAAGCCGGCCGCCAAAGTTTTGAATCGGGCTGGAGGAACAGCCACGCGGGAAGCACTGCTACGACCCAGCACGAGAACGTGTAAACTGCGATGTACCACCCCGCAATCAAAATGGCCACGCCAATGTATTCCTGCGATTTGCTGGTCAGGACGGCGACGGCAACGGTGCCCATGAAACCCACAGCATAGCCTGCGAACGTTGCCAGGATACTCTTCAGGACACCACTGAGTCTGGTATCAGCCGAGCGCGTATTATGATGATTCATTGGGGAACACTATTGCGCCAGCGGGCCATGGAATCTGAATCGATAGTGATTAGCCGCAAATCAACGAGATCGATGACATTCGTTTCACGACCGTCAGGGAAACTGCTGTCGAGCCAAACTTGCTTCCCATCCGAGCCATCCGGGTAAACTGCGGTTGCCTCAATATCACCTATCGATGGAGTGTTGCTGGAATGCCAAGAAAACGACTGGCGGGTGTAATTGGGCCATGCTCTCGTGCGTAAGTTATCATCATTGCCATTGGATCAGCGCATCGCAATCCGGCTGGCCACCAGCAAGCGCTGAATCAAGAGTCAGAAACGGCGGGCTTGCGGAATTCCTCGAATGGTCATTAGGGGGAATGGCGCCAGCTTAAGCGGGTTGGTCGAGGATTTTGAGCGGGGTGTCATCGC
>CALBIE010000556.1 GCA_937893495.1 uncultured Verrucomicrobiales bacterium
CGACGGCGCGGTTCATGTCCTGCGCCCAGATGATGTATTTGATTTTTTCGACTTTCATGTTTTGCAAATTGCGAAACCGGCGACAAAAAGTTTGTCACGGATTGAATCGCGGCGGAGTCCGTCGGATAAGCGATCCGGTTCTCATTGGTTCGTCGGTGCAGAGTTGCGGGTGACAAGGTAGGGATGGGACCATTTGCGCAGCACCTGCGCCCGGACGAGGAGATCGCCCGGGATGAGACGACCGAAGTGACCCTGTTCCGGTGACGTGCGCCCGATGGTGATTGCGTCCACTGCGGCCTGTCCGCTGGCGACCCGTCCGAAGACGGTGAAATGCCCGTTGAATTGTTCAAACGGAACCAGGGTGATGAAGAACTGACTTCCTGCCGTGCCCGGTCCGGTGTTGACCATGCCGATCGTGCCGCGAAAGAACGGGCGTGCGTCCGGTCGGTCAAATTCATCGGGTATTGTATATCCCGGCCCGCCTTCGCTGTCGTCTGAGGGATCATTGTTGCGCGTGTTGGGATCGCCGGCGCGGACATGGGTGGCGGCTTCCGCGACGAAAAAGGACGTGCCATCGTAAAAACCAGATTCAACGAAGTGGATGAAATTGGCGACCGTCAACGGTGCCTGGTCCTCGAACAGTTCGAGTTCGATGGTTTCGTCACCGGTGATTTCAATTCGCGAAGTGGCGCTCCCCTGAGCGTCGCGGGCGTAATGGCGATGGCGCACAAGCAAACGCACGCGCGGGAGGTTGTTGACGGCGCGTTCCGCCTCGCGCTGGGTTGATTCGGCGCGCCACGCGGTCGCCAGTCGCGCTGCGCGTTCAGCCGTCGAGACAGTCCATGCCGGTCGCGATACCGGGGGCGGAAAACTTTGCTCCAAGCGCCGTAGCACATCGTCAAACTGTTCATTCCCGAGCGCAATTCGGCCGTAGGTTTCCCACGCGTATCGGTTGGTGGGTGCAAGGGCGAGCGCCTGCCGCGCCACTGCCAGTGAATTCGTGAACTGATTGGCTTCAAATCGCGCGCGCGCGAGGCTGGCCAACAGATGCGGGCGTTGCAAACCGGCTTTCACCGCCCTTTCAAAATAAGGAAGTGTCTCGGCGGGTTCACCGCCGACGTATTGGAGCAGTTCGCCGGTCAGCCATTGGATGATGGCGGCGTCGGGGCGCGCGGTGCGGGCGTTTTTCAATTCGCCCTCAAACTTGGACAGCAGGGTGTTGAACCGTTCATTCAACTCGCGTCCGCGCATCTGGAGAAGTTCGGTTTGCGTCGAGTCAGATTGTTTGAGCGACCGCATCATTTGATCCTCGAGATCGCGGCGCTCCTCAAAGGCGGCCAGCATTTCCTGATAACGGGTTTCCAACATCTCGTTGTTGTGAATGGTTCCCGTGGCCGCGGCTTTGGCGTTTCCATCCGGCGCGAGGGTGAGAAATCCATCCAGAAAATTGTCACTGATCGGCGGTTGATTGGAGGACGAGGAAGGTGGAGGGGCTGGTTCGGTATTCGTGACCAGCTTTGCCGCCGCCGTAACGTTCGTGATCGGTGAAATTTGAGCGGTTGGCGAAGACGATTCGGAACGATGCATTCGCGTCCAGATTGCCGCAGAGCCGATGATTATCAGCACGATGACGATTGCGGTGTTGCACCGATCGGCGGCGGCGGAGCCGCTCTGGCTCTGCAAAGGCGTAACGGGCTCCGGTTCTTTGGCGCGCTTTGGCCGGGGGCCGGCGCGGTTCCGGCGGCGGTGGGGTTGCTTGGACATCGGTGGAGGATAGACCATCGGCGGTTGGAGTCGCGTATTTCTTTTTCGCGGCGGCGGGTCAACGGTTGTCGAGATGGCATTGACCGCAATTCTGCTTCAACCGGGCCAGCGCGGCGGACACGGGCTCGAGTTGCAGTTGGCGGGCCGCGTCATAAAGCTGGACGGCGTTGACACGGAATTCCGCCGTGTGCCGCCGCCAATTGGCCGTTGAACCAACTGACGGCGCCAGCGTCTCCAACCGTCGGGCGCCATCGGCAATCACCGCCGCCCGCGCTCTCAGCAGTTTCCATGCGGCCTCGGTGGTGGGCGGGGGTTCGAGAGACTGAAGTAGTTGGGCTCGCACCCCGGCCTTGCCGTTGATTGCCTGCATCAACTCCGCGATGGTCGGCCAATCCGTTTTGGTTGCGGGAACGGTTTGTTTGAAGTTGGCCAACATTGATTTGACGTGGGCGTCCTCGACGTGGCGACCGAGGAATTCATAAATCTCGAACCACGCCCGATCAGCGCGTGCGTGGTGGTAATGGGCCCGTTGGTCTCGGTCCATGAATCCGGGCGCGACCTCGGGCATCTTGATGATCGAGCAATCAACCTGTTGATCCCTGAGCCCGTTGAAAAAGCGCGCGAACTTTTCCGAGTCAATGAGGGAGGCATCCGCCGTCGCGCGGAGAAAAAGCACTGCGGTTCGATGCAGCCCTTTCTGCACTTGGGGAGGTGGCGCAAGCGGAAGGATTGGATCCACCAAAATACAGCCTTCCAACCGTTGGGCAGCGGCCAGTTGCATTGCCGCCCATCCGGATTCCGCCCATCCGACAGCACCGATGCGGGCTGGATCGATTCCTACGGTGCCCCGTAATCGGCGGACGGCGGAAGTGAGCAGGGCGAGAGTTCGCTCGGAAGCGTCGGCTTGGCCCGATGTATTTGCCCTGATTTTCGGTCTGTCGATTGGCACGACCAGGGTCGCGTATCCCACCTGCGCGAAGTCGAGCGCGGCGCGGTCGGCAAATTCCATCGACGTGGTGGGTCCGGTCACGATCACCAACGCCGGCAACGCGCGCGAATCGTCCGGGCGAATCAAGGTTCCATGAAACGCACCCACGGCGCTGTTCCAATCGAACGCGTGACTGACGGTGTTTGCCTGATGAGGTGCCAGAAAGACGTCGAGAAAAGGGGGCAGTTCCGGAAGGAGCGATAGGGCCGGCTTTTCAGCCGCAATTCCCTGAAGCATCGTCAACGCCAAAACCGCTGCGGTCGAGAGGCGTCGGCGCGCGTGGACACGAAACGGAAGGTTCATTCCACCTCCAAATCAATGGCCGCGAAATGCTCGTGATCGCTCCGCGTGTTTCGGGTCTCCACGCGCACGAGATAAACCCCGGGTTCGTTCAACTGAAAGGGGAAGCGGGCGCCCACCCGCGACTTGGGTTTGAAGTTCAACACGACCTCCCCTTGACGGATGGCGTTGTCCGTGAGGAGGGGGACCTTTCGGGAATTCAATCCGTCCGCGCGAACGATGAAATAGCGGATCGAGACGTTGTCGAGACGCCCGTGCGGATAGGCGTTGATGAGGATGAACTGCAGAACCAACGGCGTTCCCGCCCGAATTTTCAGATGCGGGCGCGGATTGACCCCACCCGGCGGCGGCTCCGAGTCGGATGCCGCGCTGGCGGAATTGGTGGGGGCGATGATCTTCAGATCAATCACCGCATGTTCAGCCGCCAGTCTAAGTGGCGACAAAACGACTGCCAACGTCAGCAGCACGACCCGCCCGTGACGCGAGAACCCGCCGCAACATCCGGATCGAACACGATTCTGAAGGTCACGGAGAAAATGGTGTGACCGCATTCGAATCGTACCCCGCCATGGGAGCGCGGATTTCAGTCCGCAGAGACGTTGAAGTGCGGAAATCTTCCCGACACCAGTGACGATGATTGCAGGCGGACGTTTCTGCGGCGTAAACGCCGCGCTCCGGGGGCTCCGTCTAAATTCTCCAGATCGGTGGTTCGCCGGTGTCATTTTGTTTTTACCGCAACCAAATCCACGGCGGCGAGAGTTTCCCGACCGCCCTGAGTCGGCGCAAGACCCAACGTCTCGACCTGCAGCAGGTAGTCGCCGGAATCGGGAAGTTGGAAATCGAATCGCCAGATCGCCGTTTCGCCGGGATCGAAATCCAGTGTCAGCGCGCCCTCATACACGGCGTTCTTGCCGGTCTTGGCCGGCGCAGCGGTGCCGGGTCGCGCCTGTCGCACAACGTAAAAATGAACGATGATTCCCGGTCGCGTCGTGTTGGTGCTGGAGTTCTTCGCCCGCCAGGTAAATTCCAACGGCCCGGTTACCGGCACTTGAATCCGCAGTCTCGCCTGCGGTTGTTGAATGGAACTCGACTCCGCCAGCACTTTGCCCTGACCAATCAATTTGATCTGAAAATCATTCGCGGCCGGGGCACCGTGAACGATCGTCATCGACAACAAGAGGAGAACGAAGCGGGGAATCGCTCCGAATCGAAATTGTCGCGCCAGCGGCGAATGAGGGATGAGATTCATTTCGGTTTCCCGAAAATCAGGGATGAGAAAGTATTCGACGCTCGGAACACGCCTGAGATTTAGCACGAAGAATCGCCGCCGGGCGAATGAATAATGGACGGTCAGGCCCGAACCATAGTCTTTCCAGCACTGACATGTTCGCAGCGCCCCGGGCAAGGCTTCGCCTTGACTCATTGCGTTTCGCGCGAAGGGTAAGGGGAGCGCAGGCCGCTGGCCTGTAGTGTCTGGCGGCTCGCCCGACACTACGGAGGCGCGCAAAAACAAGGAGAGATTTCAAATCGCCGTTTCGCGCTCGAACGCCCCGATTATTTTGGCGAACCGCCAAAATGGACAGCCGGGCCGGCTGTGCTCCCCCCTGGTTGCGGCTGCGCCGCGCAGTGCGGATTTGCGTTCATTTGGACAATCTCCGGTTGCTCCGATCCATCCGTGAACCGCCGTGCCTAAGATTTTCAAGTTTGTCGTGTAGCCGAGTTGTTGCGAACCTGCCGCGATGAACAGTGCGTCAACGGATTTGGACAGGCATCTGGGAATCTTGAAAGAGCGGATGCGGCATCCGACGGATTACGAAAAGGCGATGGAGTATTTCCTGGAGGAATTTGCCGGTGACAAGAAATTTGTCGAGGGCTGCATCGAAGCGGAAGCTGCGGGGCTTGGCCAGGTGGTGCGCATCGTCACCGAAAAGGCCCTCGGCAGCACGGCGGGGCTGGGCGAAGCGCGAATATATCATGCCTCGGGACAAGGTTTTTATCATGGGAGCTCGATCGCCGGTCAACGGGTCGTGCTGTTTCTCTATTTCGACGACATCGACATGGGTATCGCGGCGTTCATTCCGGGTGTTTCGGGCGGCATGGAAATCGCCCGGTTTCAGATGAAAGGCGCGCAGGCCGACCCTTCAAAAAACTGACCGAGCGGGTTGTTCGCGAACGGATGGAGCGTGGCATTCATGCCGCAGAAACGTGGCGATGACGAAATGTTTTCAGACCAGCCACTGTGTAGCGGATTGGCGTGAGCTTCTGCGGACTGAAGGCCCGCGCTTCGGGAAAAGGGCTCGCTGGACGCACCAGCTTGCTGGCAGATTGGTAGGTCGCCGCCACGGGTTTTGGCGTGAATGAATTCATGGCTTGATGGTCCAATTTTCCGTGCCAGAATCGGGAAAACTGATGAAACGTGGACTGCATCAACTGGCATTTCTTCGGTGCAAGGGCGACAAGATTTGCGCAAGCAACATGCAACGGCGTGTTGCTCCGGCCTCCTCTCCCCGCGACGAAGGAGTGGGGAGAGGAACGAGGAGAGGGGAGCGACAAACCTCCTCTCCCCAGCCTTCTTCTCCATTTCAATGGAGGAGAGGGAGACGTTTTTGTTTCGCCGCGCTTTGCACTGTTACGATGGTTTTCTTCACCGGGCCGATCCTGCCTCCCGCCTGCGGCGCCGACGCCGGCATGGCCTTCTTCGAATCGAAGATTCGTCCGGTTCTGGCGGAACATTGCTATTCCTGTCACTCGTTCAAGGCGGAAAAAATCAAGGGCGATTTCCTGCTCGATACGCGGAGCGGAATCCGGAAGGGCGGTGCCTCGAAGCGGGATGCGATCATTCCCGGGAATGTCGAGGGTAGTCATCTCATCGAGGCGATTCGCTACGGGAACGAGAAGCTGCAGATGCCGCCCAAGCGAAAATTGCCGGACGCAGTCATCGCGGATTTTGAAAAGTGGGTGGCAATGGGGGCACCGGACCCGCGCGATGGCGTTTCCAAACTGCCGAAGGAAATTGCCGCCGAGAATCATTGGGCTTGGAAGCGTCCGCGCCGGATGGCTTTGCCGGTGGTCAAGGCGAGGGAATGGCCGCGTGATTCCATCGATTACTTTGTTCTGGCGAAACTGGAGGCCAATCAAATGAATCCCAACCCGGATGCGGATCGAAGGACGTTGATTCGCCGGGCGACGCTGGAATTGACAGGAATTCCCCCGACTCCTTCCGACCTCGCCGCTTTCCTGAATGACACCGATGCGACGCCGATTGCCTTCGCCAAGGTCGTGGATCGATGGCTGGCCGATTCCGGTTTCGGTGCCCGTTGGGGACGGCATTGGCTGGACGTTGCCCGCTTTGGTGAATCGAGCGGTTACTCGCGGAACATGCTGTATCCGTACGCCTGGCGGTATCGGAACTACGTCATCGACAGCTTCAACAAAGACAAGCCGTTAGATCGGTTCGTCCGCGAGCAGATTGCCGGAGATCTGCTGCCACGTCGCAACGCGGAACAGGCGGACGAGCAGATCACGGGGACGGGTTTTTTGACGATTGGCGCCAAGACCTTCAACGAAGGGAATCTGGTGCTGTTTAATCTGAACTGTGCGGATGATCAAATTGATGTGACCTGCCGTGCGTTTCTCGCGTTGACGGTCAATTGCGCCCGTTGCCACGATCACAAATACGATCCCATTCCGACGAAGGATTATTATTCACTCGCGGGCATTTTTCTCTCCAGCCGCAACCTGGCCGGTTCGGAAACCAACGTGCGCGCCGAGCACTCGGAGGCGTATCCCCTTGGGCCGAACGGTTGGCGCCAATTGACGGATATCGAGGAGGCCAAAGCGAAAGCCGATTCGACGATGGCAGAGTATCTCGATCTGGTTAAAAAGCGGAATGTGCTACGCGAACCGCTGGTGAAGAAGGGTATCGACGCGCGTAAAAACCCGACGCCGGAATTGGCTGAAGCCGAGGCGAAGGTGCAGGCGTTTCAAGCCGAAGTGAGGGCGACCAAGGCTGCTATTCCGCCGCCGCCGGAATACGCGATGGCGGTCGTGGAAGGGATGACCACGAAGGAGGCGGAAGAGTTTGAGAAACGGCTTGCGGCCGAGAAGGAGGAAATCGCGGCGATGAAGAAGGCGGGCAAACGCCCGAAAGACCCCACGTCCGCGCGCCCGAAAATCGAGGATTCGCCCGTCTATGAAAAAGGGCTGTACGATGCGCCAAAAGACAAGGCTCCGCGGGGGGCATTGAGCCTGTTCGATTACCGGACACCGCCCATCGGCAACGATGAGAGCGGTCGCCGCCAATTGGCGGATTGGATTGCCGACCCGAGGAATCCGCTCACCGCGCGGGTCCATGTCAATCGCGTCTGGCAACATCTGTTCGGAAGAGGACTTGTGGAAACGGTGGATAATTTTGGAGTGCTCGGAGCAAAACCGAGTCATCCGGAATTGCTCGACACACTCGCGCTGGATTTCATGGAGAACGGTTGGTCCACCAAGAGATTGATTCGCCGAATCATGCTGAGCCGAACCTACTGCCAGAGTTCGGCGCAACACGCCGGGTATGTCGCAAAGGATCCGGACAATACGTTCCTGTGGCGATTTGCCCCGCATTTGCTGGAAGGCGAGGCCATTCGCGACAGCGTTCTGTCCGTGAGCGAGCGATTGGATTCCGTGCACCTGCAGAGTTCCCAGGTGGCGGAGGTCAGCAAACAGCAGGCGCTCGGCCGGCAGCGTGAGATTGGTCGGCGCGACTATTATATGAAGGATGTCACCTGGGATGTGCGGCATCGCAGCGTGTATCTGCCGATGGCACGCGGGGTGTTGCCGGACATGCTTGCCACGTTTGACGCGGCCGATCCGAATCTGGTGGTCGGGGCGCGCAAGCTGACCATCGTCCCGACGCAGGCACTTTACCTTGTCAACAGCCGGATGGTGATCGAAGAATCAACCAATGTCGCGAAACGGATTCTTTCGCTGGCGGCCGGGAGACGGATTGACGCAGCGTATGAACTTGTTTTGGGACGATTGCCGGACGATGAAGAACGTGCGACCGTAGGCAGGTTTTTGAGATCGGCGGCGGACTCGGAAAAGACCTGGGCCCGCGTCTGCCAGACGTTGATTTGTTCGGGCGAGTTTCGGACCATTTACTGAGATGAACGACATGACATCGCTTCCTTTACCTTTATATTCGCGCCGCACCGCATTGCAGCAGCTCGGATGCGGTTTTGGCTCCATCGCGCTGGCCGGATTGATGCGTGACAGTGGCCTGGCGGCTGAAAGCAATCCTCTCCTGCCCAAGGCACCGCATTACACGCCGAAGGCGAAGCACGTGATCTTTCTGTTCATGCGCGGCGGTCCGTCGCAGGTGGACACGTTTGATTACAAACCGGCGTTGACCAAGCGCCACAACGAAGACCTCGGTGGCGGACGGCGCTACTACCAATCTCCCTGGCCGTTCAAGGAACAGGGACAGTGCGGCCTGCCGGTGTCGGAACTCTTCGCTTGCACGGGTCTGCATGCGGACGACATCTGCGTGGTCAACTCGATGCACACGGATATCGGCAATCACCCGCAGGCCATCCTGCAGATGCTCACCGGCAGTTTTCAGTTTGTGCGTCCATCCGTTGGTTCGTGGACGGTTTACGGATTGGGGACCGAGAATCAGAATCTTCCCGGGTTTCTTTCCATCAATTCTGATTTCTCCGCCGGTGGTGCGCAGAAATACGGTTGTGCCTTTCTGCCTTCGGCCACGGCCGGCACGGCCATCAATTCCTGGGGCGGGGGAGACTCAAGCATCCCCACACCGTCGCTCAAGGACTTCAGGATTCCGCACACGAAGAATCCCACCTACAGCACGAAGGAGCAGCGCGAACAATTGGACCTGCTACAAGCGCTCAATCGGAAACGCCTCGCGCGCGACGAATCCAATCCGGCGTTGGAGGGAATCATCCAATCATTCGAGACCGCGTTTCGGATGCAGGCGGAACTGCCGGATTTGCTCAATGTGGATCAGGAACCGGCTCATATTCTCGAACGCTACGGAATCAACACGCAACCGACCGACAATTTTGGGCGCGCCTGTCTCACGGCCCGGCGCGCGGTGGAGGCTGGAGTGAGATTCGTGCAGTTGAACATCGGATTTTGGGATCAGCACACGAAGATCGAGGAAGGCCACGCCAAGCTGGCCCGCGAATGCGATCTGCCCATCGCCGGATTGATTGGCGACCTGAAGGAGCGCGGATTGTTTGACGAGACGCTTATCGTGTGGACCGGCGAATTCGGACGTCCACCGATCTACAACAAGAACGACGGTCGCGATCACAACAACGAGGGTTTCACAGCCTGGCTGGCCGGCGGCGGAGCGAAAGGCGGCCTGCGCTACGGTCTGACTGATGATCTGGGTTACAAGTCAGTCGAAAAGAAGGTCCATTTGCATGATCTGCACGCGACGATGCTGCACCTGCTCGGCCTGAACCACGAGAAGTTGACGTTCCACTACGGGGGCCGCGACTTTCGCCTGACCGACGTGCACGGCAACGTCGTGCATGATCTCGTGGCGTAGGATTTCAGCAAACCTTGAGCGGAAACTCTTTCGCGATGAAGGTGAAATCAGAGTCGTTGTGCAGAAGATGCACATCGTTTTCCAAAGCGGCGGCCGCGATAAATGTATCCGCCGTGTTCTTGAGCGTGATGCCGTTTTTTCTCAGGTGGCGGTAAATGTCGGCGGAAAACTTGAACGTGGATTCCGTCATTGCGAGGAATTCGAGAATCTTGAAACGGCGTTCAATCTTTCGATACTGCTCGTCGTGGCGCGCGCCGCGCAGCACTTCAGCCAGCACGTGACCGCAGAGGCAGAGATCCTCTCCGGAAACAATCAATTGTTTCAGCCGATCTGTGTGAGGCGCTTCAAGCCCACGGAAGAAATCAATCCACACGGTGGAATCGATCAGAACCCTCATCGCTTTCGCTCTGACCGCATTCCGGTCAGGTCCCCGTCCCAATCCACCTTCCCTTGGAGTTCCATCAGCCGCGAAATCTCATGACGACGAATCAACTCGCGCAGTGCAAAGTCAACAACTTCCCGCTGCGTGCCAATTCCAGTCACCTTCTGCGCCTTCGCGATGGTTTTCTCGTTCAGCACGATGTTGGTTCGTTTCATATACACATAAAGCCATCGATTGGTGTGTATGTCAATAATGGGTCGCGTGGGCTCGATAATCGATGTTCTTCGTCATTGAAACATGGTTTACTCACGTCACAAAACCAATGAAGAAGCTTTTCGTTCAACTCTTTGTCGTCAAATCTTTTCTAATTTGCACATCGTCGGCAGTCGGTGATGGATTGGGAGATTTGATTGCCCTCGGTGCCAAGGTGGAAATGCTGGCCGGCGGTTTCAAGTTCACCGAAGGGCCGGCTTGGGACGGAAAAGGCGCGGTGTACTTTTCCGATATTCCGAACGAGCGGATTCACAAATGGGCACGCGGCAAACTGACGGCGTTTCGGGAAAATTCCGGCCGGGCCAACGGGTTGTATTTTGATAAGGCGGGAAACCTGATTGCCTGCGAAGGGGGCGCGCGGCGAGTCAGTTTGACGACCATGGATGGCAGGACGAGCACGCTGGTCGATTCATTTGGCGGCAAGAAACTGAACAGTCCGAACGATCTGTGGATTGCACCGGACGGTGGGATTTATTTCACCGATCCGCGATACGGCAAATCGGATGATTTGGAGCAGGGCGGTTTTCACGTCTATTATCTGCCACCGGGTGGAAAGGAGGTCCGACGCGCGTTGGATGACCTCATCAAACCCAATGGCATCATCGGGACTGCGGACGGCTATCGCCTGTATGTCGCGGATCCGGGCGCGAAGAAGACGTATGTCTATCGCATTGGAAAGAACGGTGCGCTGACGGGGAGAAAACTCGCGGCGGATTCCGGCTCGGATGGCATGACGCTGGATGCGAAGGGAAACCTGTATCTGACGGCGGGAAGTGTGAAAGTCTATGGCCCGGATTCCCGACACATCGGCGACATCAAGATCCCGGAAGGGCCGGCCAATGTCACGTTTGGAGGAGTGGATGGGCGGACTCTATTCATAACTGCGCGAACTGGCTTCTACTCGCTACGGATGACGGTAAAGGGACAGTAATCAGTGCCTGACACCGAATCGCTCAAGTCTCTTTTTTTTCTTCTTCGGACAGCACCTTGGGGCGTTTCAGGAATATGGTGTCGGCGGTGTGAGGATCAAGGTCTGCGAGGTCCACTTCGACACCCGGACTGCGACTGCGTGCGATCGTCAATTGTGTCTTGATACTGTCAATGGCGTTCGACGCGGCGTTTTCGACGATCATCGTCTTGATATGCGTGGCGTAGATGACGACGAGGAGCGAGTTTTCCTCAATCTTGAAGATGAGCGTCTCAAAACTCGAACCGCGCTGATGCAAAGTGCTGAAATCCTGTTCTCCGAGACACAAGGCAAGATGATAAGTTACGTTGAACGCATTAGAGGTGATTGTGGAGAGTTCTTCCAAATCCACATCGGGCGCATCACCGGTCGCTGCAATCAGGTAGCCGGCGCGTTCCACAATGAGCACGCGACTGGCCTGGCTGGCTTGAAGGAATTCCGCGAGAATTTCACGAAATTCGCGACTGTCTTCCTCGTTCAGTAAGGGGAGCCCTGGCATTCAGTTAATCAAGCCTGATGCAGGTATTTGTGAAGCAACAAACCGGTAATGGCGTTGAGCGTTTCAAAGACGCCTTCGCACTTGGGTGCCACCGCCTCGAATGACGGAACTTGTACGTCGCGGTTGTTGAGCAGAAAATCCATGTATTCTATTGGGCCAGGATTCTCGAGGTCGCGCTTGTTGTATTGCAGCACGTACGGAATGTTCTCCATATTGAGTTTCAACGTGGAAAGATTGTCCTCGAGGTTTTTGAAACTCTCCACGTTCTCCTCCATCTTGTCGTACTGGGAATCAGCGACGAATACGATGCCATCAACGCCGCGCAACACGAGTTGCCTCGTCGTGTTGTAAATGACCTGCCCGGGCACGGTATAAAGCTGGAACTTGGTGCGGTAGCCTTTGACGGAAACCGTTTCCAGCGGGAAGAAATCGAAGAAGAGCGTGCGATCGGAACTCGTGGCCAGGGAAACGATCTTGCTTTTGCTCTGCGGGTTGGCGGTCTGAACATTGCCGTAAATCGATTCGAGATTGGTGGTCTTCCCCGATTTGGCCGGTCCGTAATAGACGATTTTGACCTGTAGTTCTTT
>CALBIE010000557.1 GCA_937893495.1 uncultured Verrucomicrobiales bacterium
ACTCGGGTCTCCAGCTGGAGTCGAACTTCAGCACAGCCGAGGTTGCAGGAACACCTGCAAGCGATATTTCGGGTGTCGTCAGGAATGTGTCATACCAACCCGCAGCGGCAGAATCGGCATGCGGCGCGTCGTCCCATTCGTCCGGGTCGGCTACAGCCACGGTGCCACTGGCATTGGTGAACTCGGAACGCCGCTGATCTCCGGCCGCTGTGACCCACCAGACGGCGTCCGCGAAGCTCCAGCCGGCCCACTCGGTCACACCGTCGTTGGCCGGGTCCCCTGCTCCGGGCACTCCGCTGGCGTCAACGACCCAACCGGCCGGCGCTGTGCGTGTCCAGACATTTGCCCCGACCACAGTTTCATCCATGTTCGGTCCCAAGGGAAGACCTTCGAAACCTTCACGGAACAGACTGCGGGTGCCACTCACCTCGACGTTGTCGAACGCCCACCACCAGTCGTTGCCGGCATCCACCAAACCAAAGGTAACGACCATGGAGCTTGCACCGGCAGGATTGTTCAGGGCGACGGTCACGGTCTCGTTGACCGCGTCGGCCTTGAAGTTGGCGCTGTTGCCATCGGACTCCCACAGCATGGCCTGCACCGGGGTTCCTCCGTCGAACGAGACATTGACCACTGCGGTCTGATGGTAGTTGTCATCAAACTCGGGTCTCCAGCTGGAGTCAAACTTCAGCACGGCAGAGTTCGGAGCAATGCCGGCCAGTGAAATCGCCGGCGTGCTCAGGAACGTGTCATACCATCCGGCAGCGGCGGCATCGGCATGGGGCAGATCGTCCCATTCGTCGGCATCCGCAACGGCCACGGCACCGGTTGCCAGGGTGAATTCCGTCCTGCGCTGGTCGCCAGCAGCGGTAGCCCACCAGACAGCATCTGCAAAGCTCCATCCCGCCCATTCGGTAACACCATCGGTTTCCGGATTGCCCACTCCGGGCACGCCCGAATCATCCGCGACCCAACCCGCCGGAGCGGTCTTGGTCCAGACATTTACACCGACCACCACTTCGTCCACATTCGGACCGAGCGGCAGACCGTTGAAGTTTTCAGAGAAGAGCAAGGTCGCTCCCGGCTGCACCGGCGGGGGATTCACCTTCACGCTGGTTTCAGAGCTCTGCACTTCTCCGCCCGGATTGCTCACCGTCACGCTGTAGACTCCCGCATCTTCCGCTGCGAGTTGCGCGATCATGAATTCAGCGCCGGTCGCTCCAGCGATCGCTGCGCGATCCGCCGCCTGCCCCTTGAACCACTGATAGTTCAGATCGTCACCGGTCGCAGTCACGCTGAGCATGAGCGTTTCGCCGACAAAGGCGTTGACCGAAGCCGGCGGGTTGCCGGTGATGGTCGGCGCAGCCACTCCCAAGTCACCCTTGGTGGCGACACGGATGTTGTCGATCGCCCAGAACCAGTTGTTGCCCGCGTTGGCCATGCCGAAAGTGATCACCATCGACTTCGCGCCAGCAGGATTCATCAGATCGAGATCGAGAGTTTCATTGGTCTTGTTGTCGCTCGTATCGCGGTAGTTCAACACTTCGACGGCGGCGCCGCCGTCGAACGAAACGGTCACCGTCGCCGTCTGTTCACCCTCGGGGCGGAAGCTGGAATTGAACCGCATCACTGCGGTGTTCGGTTCGATTCCGGAGATATCGATAGCCGGCGTGCTCATGAACGAATTAAAAGTGCCTCCGTCGTGGGGCAAATCATCCCATTCATCAGGATCCACAATCGCCGCCGTGCCGCTCGATTTGGTGAATTCGGAACGCCGCTGATCTCCGGCTGTTTGAGCCCACCAAAGGCGGTCGGCAAAACTCCAGCCCGCCCATTCGGTGACGCCGTCGGTTTCCGGATCACCCACTCCGGGCATTCCGCTGTCATCAATGGTCCAGCCGGCCGGTGCCGTCTTTGTCCATACGTTGGCACCTGGAACTCCTTCATCGACACTGGCACCGAGGGTCAGGCCATCGAAGTCTTCTGAAAACAGGATCCGACCGCCGATCGACTGAATCACCACCAACCGGGCTGCGGCGCTCGAGACCGTGCCGGCTGGATTGCTGACGTCCACGCTGTAAAGATCCCCATCAGCTTCGGAAGCGGACGCGATCTTAAGGGTGGCATCGGTGGCGCCCGAGATGGCGGACCTGGAGGCCCCGGTCCCCTTGTACCACTGATAAGACAGCTGGTCTCCGCTTGCCTCGACGCTGAAACTGGCCGAGCTCCCGATCTCCACCTCAAGGCCTGTCGGTTCACCGGAAATCGACGGAGCAACCAGACCCGAGTTCACAATCAGATTGTCAATCGCCCACCACCAATCGTTGCCCGCATCGAACAGTCCGAACGTGAGCGTCATCTTGCTGGCACCCGCCGGGTTGTTGAGCTGGACCACGACGGTCTCGTTCACCGCGTCGGGCTTGAAGTTTGAAGAACCGGGATCGGACAACCACCGCAGGATTTCAACCGGCTCACCGCCATCAAAGCTGACCCGGATGTTTGCGCTCTGATGATAGTTGTCATCGAACTCAGGCCGCCAGCTCGAATCGAATCGAACAAACGCGGTGTTTTCGGAAACCCCTTCGAGGGAGATTTCCCGAGTGGTCATGTAAGTGTTGTACCAGCCATTTTCCGCAGAGGGCAGATGAGGGCCGTCGTCCCATTCATCCGGGTCGGCCACCGCCACCGCACCGGAAGCCTTGGTGAACTGACTGCGCTGCTGGTCGTCAACCGTCGGCCACCACAGGGCATCGGCAAAACTCCAACCGGCCCACTCCGTCCTCCCGTCGTTCTCCGGATCCCCGGCACCAGGCACACCGCTGTCATCAATCGTCCAGCCTTGCGGCGGTGTCTTGGTCCACACGTTTTCGCCAACCGATGCTTCATCCACGTTCGGTCCGAGGGGCAGCGAGTTGAAATCTTCAAAAAAGATTGGAATCGTGTATTCACGCGTAAAAGACTTGGCCCCATCCACGCTGTCGGTGAAACCAATTTCAATGCTCTGGCTCGACGGTGCGGGATACAACCCGGCGCTGGGCAGGGCAATCCGAATGCTCGCACCCGTGCGTGTAATCTTGGCGGTCTTAACCTCGCCGTTGAGTTTCAGAACGATGGAGCTGTCACTGATCGTGGTGTCTCCGGCGTTGATCACCAGGCCCAGTTCTGCGTCCCTGTTGGCAAATTCCGAGGCGGGAATCCACTGCTCGGGAAACGATGGCACTTTGGGCAGCACCGTCGGGATGCCCTCAGCGGTTGCACCACCAATGGCAAAGATCTGACCGGGAGCCAGGGGGCGATCGCGCAGCTGAATGCTGCTGACAAAACCGGCGGCCGTCTCATCGTTATCGTCGTTGAACAAACGGGCGGTCCCTCCGAGCGAATCCAACGCCCATTTTCCATCAATCGTCTCAGGCCCTCCGTTGCCCTGTTCTCCCACCTTGACCCCGTCGATGTACTTGTAGATCTTCTGGCCGTTGCTGTTATCCGACACAATGGCGATCCGATGCCAGGTGTCGCCATTGATGGTGCCACTCGGATTTCCGTTGTAGGACAAACCACCACCCTGGAAATAAAACTCGGCGTCCGCTGCTCCCGGGGAGGAAACCAGCGAAGCATCGATGATCTCAAGCAGGGCAATCTTATTTCCGACCGAGGCCCCGGGAATCAGAACATCCATGATCAACGTCCAGTCGTTCACCCCGACCGATCCGGCGGGAATTGGACCGGGCACGGGCATCAGATAGCCCTGATCCGGGGTGGTTTTCGGAAACCCCATGACATTGGCCGGAGTTCCGTTGATATCCGGCAAGCCCAGAGAGGTGGTCGTACCAAACTTCGTGCCCGCTGCGGCACCTCCCATGTATTGGAGTGGTTGACCGACAGTCGCGGTCAGATCGCCGTTCTTGAAATCCCATTGGGCCACGGTGTTCTGGGCACGGCCTGTAAAGGCAACGAGCCCAGCCAACAGGAGGAATACGTATCGTATGGTGTTTTTCATGGATTGCTCTAACTGGTTTGCTTCGGTTCTGGTAATTTCTCAGGATGACCAAGGGATCCGGCTCAACGGGATCAATGTCGGCTACTTGACGGAGCCTCTGTATTTCAGGAATTCCTCCGCCTGGGAACTGCCCTGCTCCTGGGCAATACGGAGTTTCTCATTGGCACTCAAAAGGCACTGACTAGCCACTGTACGCGCTTTTTCCTCGAGATCCGGCTGACGCAACAGGGCCTCCAGGGCAAGGGTCGCCTCCGGGTATTTTTCCCCTTCGTAAGCAGCAACGGCTTTCTCCGCCAGCTCCTTCGCAGACGCCGAAGCCCCTGAAAACGCATCCCTCATCGCCTGGGGGAGTTCTGCGTCCGTCAACGGTTCAGGCGGCCCCGCTTCACCACACCCGACGGCGACCAGGGATAGAAGCAGGGTTGCCAGAAAGAGACGTAAGTTGGATAACATGGGAATGAAGTTGAAAAAATCCAGGACGTTTAGGAACGGGGTTGCGAGATGTCTTCCCCCGTATAGCGGCGGTAATCTTCCCCTCGGTTGAATCCGTTGAACCGGAAGGTTTCAACATGACCAGGAACGGCGAGCGAGTTATTCCGCTCATTATGCCGATACCATTCCAACCACATCTGCCGTTCAGGATAAAGCCCGGCGAGGCTGAACCGCCATTGGGTCAGGATTTCAGATTGGCCCGGGAACAAACCGATCGAATCACTTTCGCCCTCCATCTTCTGTTCGGCCGCGTCCTGCGTGAAGATGGTAGTCTGCGGGCTCTTGATCCGGGTCAGCTTGCTGGGAAGTTTGCCGTTGAGGCCGTAACTGGAGTTGAGCCAGAACGTGGCCGGAAACTTCAACCCGTCCTCGCGCCACTCATCCACATGCTTGGCACTGGGACAGCGATAGATGGCCTCGGCATCCCCAACATAATCAATGTAGCCAATGCCCCAATACGCATTGCCGTGCGTTTTTTCCAGTCGCGCCGTCGAACGTGGATTGATTGTCCACATGCCGTGGTTGGGATAACTGTTCTCGCCCGTACTCCAGAAGGTGTCATTGTTGTCATCCAGATACATGGCCACCGCCAACCCGATCTGCTTGAGGTTCCCCATGCAAACCGCCTGTTTCCCCTTTTCCTTGGCTTTGCTCAATGCGGGAAGAAGCATGCCGGCGAGAATGGCGATGATTGCGATGACCACCAACAGTTCGATCAGGGTGAATCCCGAGGCGCGGGATATTCCGCTTGGTTTACGGTTCATGATTGGATAAAAATTCTTGTTCATAGGCTTAGCCTGATCTCTACCTTCTAGCTCAAAATTGGAATACGCGCCAGTGACGATTTGGTGACAACGTAGTTCAACACTTCTGCCCCGTGCCCGAGGACCGAAACTAAAACAACCATCGACTCAGGCTCCGGCAGCCGAACCCTGTGCCTGCGCAAGTTTCACTCTAACTCTCTGCCAAGGCACAGATTAAGCACGAAAAAGAGCCGCTTTCAATAGCCTGTATTGGGGGGCGCTTCTATTCCAGCCCTGCCCGTCCTGTCTCCCGCCCCCTGCAACCACCTCCGCAACGACCCATTCCTCGATCTTCTCCAACCTCTTCATCCTACCCGGAGCAAACGCCTCCCGGGGGCGAACAAAAAAAAGCGACAGCCTTATTGTCCAAGCATCGTCCAAGTTCGTATTCTTTGCTTCAACCCGCCCCAAAAATGCCCACGCTCCTCATTTTGGACAGTTTGGCTTGAAATACCGCATCAAATTCGAAATGGTCCGAACATGCAATCCAACCCCCTTTTAACGCTCCTTTTTCTTGCCGGCGCGCTCATCGGCTGCCCCACCAGCTCCGACGCCGCTCAAAAACGCCCCAATGTTCTGTTCATCCTGACAGACGATCAACGCTGGGACGCGATGAGCCTCGCGGGAAACCAACATCTCAAAACACCCAATATCGATCGACTGGGCCAGGAAGGTGTTTATTTCAAATACACCTTCTGCACCACCTCTCTCTGTTCGCCCAGCCGCGCGAGCATTCTCAGCGGTCTTTACGCCCATTCCCACGGTGTCGTCAACAACTTCACCGACTATCCCTCGCAGCTCCAAAGCTACCCCATGGCACTCCACAACGACGGTTATGAAACCGCCTACATTGGCAAGTGGCACATGGGGGAACAGAACGATGAACCCCGACCCGGATTCGACTGGTTCGTCACCCACAAGGGCCAGGGAAAATACTGGGACACCGAATTCAGCTTCAACGGCACCCGGCGTGAGGTGAAAAAGGGGTATTACACGACGGTGCTTACAGACATGGCCGAGGAATGGCTGAAGGGTCGCACCGGCGACAAACCATGGATGCTCATGCTGGGGCACAAAGCACCGCACAGTTTCTATCTGCCCGAGGAGAAATATTCCAAAACCTTTGAGAACACCTGGATCCCCTACCCGGAATCAGCGTTTCACCTCGAGGACAAACCGGCCTGGATGAAGGACCGGCTTTATACCTGGCACGGCATTTATGGTCCGTTATTCGACTGGCGCAAAAACTTCCCGGACGACAGGCCCGAAGCCGTGGTTGATTTCGCCAACATGACCCGCGCATACTGGGGCACGATCCTTTCGGTCGACGACAGCGTGGGTCAGCTTTATCAACTTCTCAAGCAGCGGGGAGAATTGGACAACACGGTCATCGTTCATATGGGAGACAACGGCCTGCTCAACGGGGAACACGGCATGGTGGACAAACGCACGATGCACGAAGCCAGCATCCGTCTGCCCCTCGTGGTGCGGTATCCCGGGTTGACCCCGACGTCGGAACCAAAGGTCATTTCCCAACAGGTGCTCACGGTCGACATGGCCCCCAGCATCCTTGAACTCTGCGGTGCGCCAGCCCTCAAAAACATCCACGGCAAATCGTGGGTTAAACTGGTGCGCAACGGAGACCGTTCCTGGCGCAAGTCCTGGCTCTACCATTACAACTATGAAAAACAGTTCCCTTACACACCCAACGTGCGCGGCGTCCGCACCGAGTCCTGGAAATACATGCATTATCCCCACGGCGACGGAAGCCCGGACCGGCACATGGCCGAACTGTATAACATCGAATTTGATCCGGACGAACGCTACAATCTGGTGAACAATCCGAAATACGCCGGAGTTCTCAAGAAGATGCAGGCTGAATTGGTCAAGGCGTTGAAGAAAACAGGGCTCACTCCCGAGACGGATCAGATGCCACTGGACGAGGGGATCAAATCGGAGTTACCCGACGAGAAAATCCGATAGCCGCTGTTCGGCCGATCGTCTTCGAAGGAGCCAGGGAGTGAAATTATGGTAGGCGCCGAGGTGACGAGGCTCCAAATGCTCTGGAAATCGCCCAGTTTGGCAGTTGAAGAAGTGAGCCTTCTTCGGCCCCTACTTTTCAGACACGCTCTAAGGGATTCGGAGGCGTGAACCGTCCCGGTAGCGGACCCTATCCGTGTCGCGTTTCCCACAAAAAAGGGTGTCCGATCGAAATCGGACACCCTTTGTGATTCCGTGGAGCTGGCTTACTGCCGCACTCGGAAGAACGCGCCCGGGCCATTCGCCTGGGCCGTGTAAGGCGAAGTCGCGCCCGTCACCGCCGCCCACGGACCCTCAATGTTGCCGGCTTGTTCGAGGGTGCCTCCACCTGTCCATTCGATCGAAATGCTGCCGCCGTTCAGACGGATTCCGGTGATCGATGGCCCAGACCCGCCGGCACCCAATCCGACGGCGTATGCGACCGCGTTCAGGAACATCTTCTGACCGTCGGGCTCGAGGTCATAGAAGCCCGCCGCATTGCCTCCGGTGAAGCCATCGGCCTCCCGACTGCCCGTCAGAAACACGATCCGGTCTCCGCCCAGCACGTCGGCCGATCCATTGCTCATCACCGAGCCGGCTTTCCATTCTCCAATAATCAATCCGCCAACGGCTGGATCTTCTGCTGTCGCGATTGACGCCAAGACGGTGCCGTTGCCAGCCGCAGCATCGGTATTCACAGAGATGCCTCTCTGCACAATCGGCGGATCCTGGCCCACGAAGCTTTCGATGCCCGCATACACGTTGGCCATTGTGTTGTTCGCATCCAATGCGATTCCGGCGAAGATCGGATGGCTTGGATCGGTCACGGTCAGTTTCACGTCTCCGACCGTGTCCACCATTGTTCCACCCGCGGTGAATCCCAACCGGCTGTTCCGCAGGATATATCCGCCCAGGATCATCACGGGTTTGCTGATTCCGTTCCAGGCGACCGTTTCGTTCGCTTGCTGATAGTTGCCGCTGGAAACCGCCCGTCCGATGATGATCAGATCCGCCGGAGGCAGCGTGCTGACATCCACATCGTTCGCGGTCAGGAACCGGGTCACCGTGTAGCCGTTTACTTTCAGCAAATCAGTGTAGCCTTTATCCGACGCCTCGGTCAGGCCCACTCCGGCAGCCGTTGCATCCGGCGCTTCGGTGTCATGGAAACTGACGAACACGACGCTACCCTTCGAAGGCGGCGGGTTCGCGGCAGGGGCGACCAACTGCACCGCGTTGATCGGGGCACGAGCCGGGCTTCCGGCACCCAAACCGGCTTCTGTCGATCCTTCGATGGTGATGTTTTGCGCGGTAATGCCCTCAAACACAATGTGCGTGCCGGGACCGTATTCTCCGTCCGGCAGGTTCGTCGACACTTGCACGTAATCCGTCGGACTCGTGAACGAAGTGGCGCGCACGTAGTCGGTGAGCGCGGCACCGGTTGCCGCATCAACGATCCGGTAGGCGCCCGAGCGACCGCTGGCGACTCCACCGCTGGTATAGACAATCACGTCATAGCCCCCACCCGCCAGTTCACCGGGAATGCCCGAGATCTTGACGGTGGTGAGGGTGGGATCTCCCGTATCCAAGTAGCCGCCCATCAGCTTCGCGTCCGCCGTTCCGGGCTTGAAGTTGTCCCCGTTCGGCTCCCCTCGACCGGTGGACGCCCAGGTGTTGTTGGATGACCATTCGACACTGACGCCGGTCGGGATCGCTGCTCCGGCAATGTTCGCCATGAGGCCGCTCGCGGCCGCCCCGGTCAGAGTCGTGAGGTTGTTCCAGTTCGCCTGGACCAAACCCGGCGCGCCCGCTTCATCGGTCGGGGCCAATGAGAACCCGTTTGAACCATCGGGTTCATCAGCGCCAAAGTTCAGGCCCAGACTGATTGACTGGCCGATCGGAGCGGCCGGCAGTCCCGCGGCCCAGCGAATGGCGGCCGAGTACAACGCCTTGCCCTCCGGAGTTGCCGCCGCGTAGGTGTCGTCGCCGCCAAACAGCATCACACGACGCGCGGGTGCCACCGCGCCGCCAAACATCATGGCACCGGCTTCATAGCCATAAACCACCGCCTGCGCCGGATTTCCGGCCACGTGGGCGATGGTGATCGCTCCCGCCGAGGGCAACCCCCAACTCCAGGCCTGGGGACTCGTCGCCGCCGTGATCACGCCACGAGGCAATCCGGCGGACAGCGCGTGGGTGGAATTGACGAGCTGCAACGTGGTCTGATCCGCGATGGTTGAGTGATCCGTGGCTTCGTTGCCCGTCATCAGATAGTTGTCCTGAACCGCCTGCTCCCAGTTTACAACGGGAACCGCAGCCATCTGGAACTTCTCGGCCACATCACCGGAATTCACCGTGGAGGAAGTCACAATCAGCGACTTGCCATCCGCGTCGGCGGTCGTGCTGGCCGGGGCGTTGGCCACGGTGACCATGAACCCCATGGATTCCAGCAGGGCTTTCACCCCGGCATCGGATGCGTTCAGGTTTGGAACACTACCGGTGCCCACTACCAACAACGCTTGCGGTGCCGCCGGAGGTGGAGGCGCGATGGCGCCCGAAGTAACCCGGATATTGTCGAATGCCACGATTTCGTTCCACCACGTCGTCACGGCTTCAACTCGTACAACGAGACTCTTGTAGCCGCTCGGGATATCCACCGTGATGTCCTGTGCCGCCAACCCCAACTGCGTGACATTCCCGGGTTGGGTACCGCGATTGTCGAAAAATTTATCCGTGCCCGTCGGTGCGGTAAAACGAATCAACGTCTTGAATGTGGAAGGGTCCGCTCCCGCTTCACCGACCTTGAAGTCCAGATAATCCGATGTCTCGAAATCGAGGTAGGTCGCCGAAGCCAAAACCGACAGATGAAGATTGGATTTCCCAGTCACATCGACCGGTTTGAGCGTCAGCACCTTCGGGTTGCCGACACCGTCGTCGCCGGTGAACTTGTTCAACGCTGCACCGCCGAAAAACGCGCTTCCCTCGAAATTCCCGAGCGGGCCGCCACCATAAACGCTGCCACCTTCGTCTCCACCGTTAATTAACACGATGAAGGGAATGTTCGTTGTATCCGGAGGTCCGCTGGGTTCGTACGAAGTATAGGTGATGGGGCCACTGAGTTTCACCGCGCCCGTCGAAGCTCCCAGAAGATCCCAATTCCCGCCCGCAACCGGAGAGGTGTCGCCGCCCCCTGCTTGCAGCGAAACGGATACTTCCAGCACACCTGCGCCGCCACTGTTGTAAGCCACCACCTGGTAATCATACGTTCCCGCAGCCAACTGCTTGTCACCATAGTAGGTCGCGACTCCGTCGCCCCCCGCAACAGTGTCGGCGTCGGTAAAACCGTTTTTATCCGCGTCGATTCGCAAACGCGCTCCGTCGTCGGTATTGACGGCAAAACTGTAGGTTCCAGTGGTGCTCACCGCAATTTTCCCCGTCGCTTGCAAGCCCCACACTCCCGTCAAACCTCCGGGAGGAAACCAATCCAGAGGAAAATCTCCAGGAGCGCCGTCACCAATGTCGAGTTCCGTGAACGAACTATCCGAAGCTTTGTTGCTTTGCTTCGCGCCCGAGATCATCCCGTCCACATCCGCAAGACTCGCCGCAGTGGGTGCCTGCACACGTTCCATCGTCGCCAACGTTGTGGCACCGATCGGCAACAAGTCACCGACCATTTCCCAATTATAAGTGCCGGTTGCGATCTTCAGAGGTCCGGTGAGGCCTCCGGCTGCGGGATGCGCCGCAGCGACGATATTCGCGTTACCCGGCTCAAAAGAAGCCGTCGCGCCGATCGTGGAGATCAACAGATCATCCGCGTCCGTTGCTGAAAAGGCGATCATCGGAACCGCCGCATTCGCCAGTCGGCTTGAATCCGCGGCACCATTCCCCCTGAGAATCAGATCCGCAACAACCTGTTCGGCGGGAATCGACGCATCATCGTCGACAATCGTATGGCCGGCCGCTTCGAGATGCGCGGCTAACGATGGCGCCACTCCCGCAGGGGAAAGCAGCACCGTCAATTTGGCTTTGTCTTTGGTGGCCCATTTCACAACGGAATCGAACAGTTTAAAAAAATCCGGACCGATCTGATCCGCCGGAATCGCCGAATCCCAAGCCATAATGATCCGGCGAGCCGGTGTCGGACCTGGAACGCCAATAATCGAAACCTCCGAGCTGAGTGCCCAATAGACCGGACCGGTCTGATCCACTGCAACTCCGTTGTTGGCGTGATCCGCTTGTTCGGACACACCTCCACCTTCAATCGTGTAGCGGGTTCCTCCACCATCGGTGTTGAAATCCTCCTTCAGAAGGACTTCTTGGGCTTGACTGCCAGCGAACATGAAACCACCGAGCAGCACGGCAGCGAAAAGCCGCCGCCTCCGTTGGCATGCCGCCAGACATGGTGGTGAATAGACTGTTTTTTTCATAGGTATAGGGGTAGTTTTGGAAACGACAAGCAGACGGGCCGGAAACGCGGAAACACTCCGGGGTCGACCGATCCAAGGCATGAAATGCAGGACACGATTACCATAGGGCTTGCCAATTCTGGGGACTTTGAATCCTTACTTAAACCCGCAACCCATTGCAAGCGTTTTCCAGAGATTCCCATTTTGGCAACGTCCTTGATGCTCCCCCGCTCGTAGTCCCGGCTTTAGCCGGTCTCTGCCGACGCTCAAATCCAAACCCGGCAAAGCCCGGACTACGAACAGGCCAAAATGACAAATGCGGAGCGTTTTAACAATCCCACCGCAATGCCTTTTTGAAGGAATTTCGTTGTTTCGGGCAGCAAACTTTCCTGCGAAGATCCGCACGTCTTTTTCGATTGTGAACATTACATCCGCCATCTTTGACTGCAGCGCCCCGGACCTGGCTTCCTGCCCGGACGAATCGCTGCCTGAATTCGCCTTCATCGGAAGGTCCAACGTCGGCAAATCCTCCCTGCTGAACATGCTGTCGGGGGAACCCAACCTGGCGAGGGTGTCGAAGACACCGGGTTTCACCAAGTTGATCAATATTTTCACAATGAACCG
>CALBIE010000558.1 GCA_937893495.1 uncultured Verrucomicrobiales bacterium
GCTCACGAGACGGTATTTAAATCCGGGTTTTGCTGGCTGACAAGATTTCTTTTGGAATGACCCTGAGTCCGTCAACGGGATTTCGGTGATGATTGAGCATGTCAATGGAAGTGCTAAAGACAACCTGGGTTCGTCTTTGAAAAACATGGAACCGGCGGCAATTGAAACACCTTCACGCGGAATGGCGAATGAGGTATCGGGTTCGGGAACGCATGCGGGGGATCGGCTCGTCGGGGCAAGGCATTCGCGATGGTTCGTTTGATTCGCGGGCGGTCAGTTTTGTACCTTGAACACCGAAGAAATGGGAAGTCGATACCTCACCCACTATTCCGCTTCATGGGCCGATTGCGGAGCGCCGGCTTGCAACCGGCTTTGACCGATTATTTCAACAGCACAGGTCCGGTTGAAATTCAATCTCGCGCGTAGCGAAACGTTCAAGCCGGCAACATGCCGGCGCTCCGGTCAAGGGGCAAAGCGCGAATCACCGATAGCAGAGCATGCGCCTTACGCGGCCGTCAGTTTTTCCCACACTGCCCGAATTTCCTTCATGGCGGCGGGGATATCATCGGGAACTTTCCCTTCTTCCAGCAACGTCCATCCGGAAAAGCCGGTCTCCTTCAACAACGCAAAAAACTCCGTCCACGGATAACCCTTCTCGATACGCAGATCGTGAATGTGAATCGTCGCAACCCGATCCTTGAGAGCCAGAAAATTTGCCTCTCAGCCCTTTGCCTGCGACACCCGCTCACGTTCCCTTCCATCCACGGATTGATCACATACCGAACGCAAAAACAATCCGGCGGGCACATGAGCAACGCATGCCTCTGTTCCATGATTAAAACATATGCCCATCTGAACACAGTTCAAGCACTTACCTTTTGCGCGATGCCCTGAACGCGGGTATGTTGTCCCATGGCCAGTGTCAAAGGTATTCGCGAGGCCCTGGAGGACTTCCAACCGGATGATTCGAGTTCATTGTCCCCGTTATTGCAGAAGGCCTTGTACCTGGCCCGTTTGATGCAAATCCGTGCCGCGGAACTGATCACTCCTCCCGAACGGCGGCAGCAGGCCGAACTGGATCGGTTGCTGTCCAATCCCGGTGACAAGGCGACGCTCGTGCTGATGACCGATCAGGCTTTCCGTTCCGGCACGCCCGCGCGCGAGGTCGAACAGTTGAGTCATATTCTCGATGTCCAGGGCATCCCGCGTTGTTTCACCGGGATTGAGCGCACGCTGTTGCGTGGGTTTCAATCCTTCGGCGGCTGGCTGCCGGGTGTGGCCGCGCCACTCGTCAAAGAGCGCCTGCGGCATGAAACCTCCAATGTCGTTTTGCCCGCCGAACCGGAGTGGCTGAGCGAACACCTCGTCCGCCGGCACAAGGAGGGCTTGCGCATGAACGTTAATTTTCTGGGCGAAGCGATCCTGAGCGAAGCCGATGCCCGCCGTCGCCTGGAACAATATCTTGAAGCCCTGCAAATGCCCGAAGCCGAGGTGTTTTCAGTCAAGATTTCCACCATCTTTTCGCAGATCAATCCGCTCGCGAGAGAAAATACTCTGTCGGTTTTGTGTGATCGGCTGGAAACGCTTTATCGCACGGCCGAACGCGCCCGATTCCGGTGCCCGGATGGCGAGTTAAAGTCGAAGTTTGTTTATCTGGATATGGAGGAATACCGGGACCTGATCCCCACGGCCGAGGCGCTGATGCGCACCCTGGACCGGCCGGGACTCGAGTCCGTGCGGGCCGGTATCGCATTGCAGGCATACCTGCCCGACTCGTTCGCGATTCAGAAGCGTATTATCAAATGGGCGGAGCGACGCGTTGCGCAGGGTGGTTCGCCGGTTACGATTCGGCTCGTCAAGGGGGCAAACATGGAAATGGAGCGGGTTCATGCCGCCGAGACCGGTTGGCCGCAGGCACCCTTTTCCTCGAAGTCGGAGACGGACGCGAACTTCAAACGCATGCTGGAACTGGGCATGGAGCATCTGGACGCCGTCCGCCTGGGGATCGCGTCGCACAATCTGTTTGATGTGACTTACGGGCTGGCGCTTGCGCACGAACGGGACGCTTTGGATTATGTGCAATTCGAAATGCTTGAAGGTATGGCCAATCATCAGCGCCGGGCACTACATGACCTTACCGGACAACTCTTGCTCTATGCTCCCGCCTGCCGAAGGGAAGATTTTGTTTTCGCCATCGGCTACCTGATACGTCGCTTGGACGAGAACACCGGGCCGGAGAATTTTCTACGGCACACGTTTAGACTGACTCCCGACAGCAACGACTGGAATCGCCTCCGCGACGGTTTCCTGAATTCCTTCAAGTTGATTTCCACGCTCTCGTCCGCGTCACGGCGAACTCAGAATCGGCGCCTGCCACCCGAGTCGCCGCCCTCGATTGGTGGCGACTGGCACGAATTTCACAACGAACCCGACACGGATTGGGCGCTGCCAGACAATGCCGACTGGGCTGAAGAAATCATGATTCGCTGGCAGGCACACTGTGCCGAAGCGGCCATCGAAATTCCAATCACCGTCGCCGGTCGAGAAATATTCGCGAGTGACGACAATCGGGAAGAGCGCCGGTGCTCCGATCCCTCCCGACCGGGGGTGATAGTCGGTCGATATCCGCAGGCCAAACGGGAAGACATCGAACGAGCCCTGGACTGCGCAGTGCAGGATCCCGACGGTTGGCGCCACCAATCTCCGGCGGAGCGGCAGGAAATCCTGGGGCGGGTCGCCACCGAAATTCGCACGGCACGCAGCGAACTCATTGGCTCGGCGATCGCGGACGGTGGAAAAACGGTTTCCGAAAGTGATCCGGAGGTCAGTGAGGCGATCGATTTCGTGGAGTTCTACGCCGCGACGGCCCGTTGGTTCGCGGAACTGGCCCCTGGGACAATCAGGTCAAAAGGCAAGGGTGTCGTCGTCGTCGCGTCTCCGTGGAACTTTCCAATCGCGATTCCCTGCGGCGGCATTGCGGCCGGACTGGCAGCCGGTAACACGGTAATTCTTAAACCGGCTTCGGATACTGTTCTGCCCGCGTTCCTGTTATGCCAATGTTTCTGGCGTGCCGGGATTTCGAACCGCACGCTACAATTTCTGCCGTGCCGGGGTGAAGCCGAAGGCCAGGAACTGCTCACGGATTCGCGCGTGGATGCGGTGATTCTTACCGGCGGCACCGCTACGGCGATGAACCTGCTCGATCATCGGCCTGATCTGCCGCTCAGTGCTGAAACTGGCGGGAAGAACGCCACCATTGTCACCGGGCTCGCTGATCGTGATCAGGCCATCAAACATGTTCTGCATTCCGCGTTCAGTCATGCCGGGCAGAAATGTTCGGCCACCTCACTGCTGTTGTTGGAAGCCGAAGTCTATGAAGACCCGCAGTTTAAACGCATACTGTGCGAGGCTGCGGCCAGCCTGCCCGCCGGTTCCGCGTGGAATCCCGTGACGAAAATCAATCCGTTGATTCGGTCGCCGCGGGACGATCTGGAACGCGCACTGAAGACGCTCGGTCCGGGCGAGTCCTGGGCGCTTATGCCGCGCGCACTTGAAAACCTGCCGAACTGCTGGACGCCCGGAATCAAATGGGATGTCCAGCCGGGCAGCGATAGTCATCTCACTGAGTTTTTCGGTCCGGTGCTATCCGTAATGCGGTTCGATAAACTAAGCGCGGCAATTCGAATGGTAAACGGAACCGGTTACGGTTTGACCAGCGGACTTGAAAGCCTCGACGATCGCGAACAGAAGGAATGGCGCGAAGGTATCCGCGCCGGCAATCTTTACATCAATCGACCCACCGTAGGGGCGATCGTGATGCGCCAGCCGTTCGGCGGCTATGGCAAAAGCGCGTTCGGTCCCGGACTGAAAGCCGGGGGACCAAATTACGTGACCCAATTCATGCGGTTCGAGGAAACCGACACGCCACCAACTGACCATACTCCGACGGACCCTTTGCTGGTCGAGTTGAGCGAACGTCTGCACGGCACCGAGGCGAGCCTGTCAATTCCGGTGCCCTGTCTCGCACGCATCCAAACGGCCATGTGTAGCTACGAGTCCGCCTGGCGGGAGGAATTCGGTGTGAAACACGATCATTTTCGACTGCTGGGGCAGGATAATTTTCGCCAATACCTGCCAATTCCTCATTTGCGAATTCGGGTTCACGAAGTCGATTCAGCATTCGAAATCATTGCGCGTGTGTGCGCCACCCGCACGGTTGGCTCACGTCCGGTCGTCAGCTATTCCACTTCCGGAGATCATTCAATGGTCGATCTCCTGCACGAGCTGACGCTTTCCTGGGCTGGTGAAATTGAGTTTATCGAAGAATCTGACGAGGAATTGTGCGAAATGATCGAGTCTGGTCAAAC
Source organism: uncultured Verrucomicrobiales bacterium (assembly GCA_937893495.1). GTDB lineage: Bacteria > Verrucomicrobiota > Verrucomicrobiia > Limisphaerales > JAYPXF01 > CALBIE01. The sequence continues at coordinate 4,368 of CALBIE010000558.1, forward strand.
GGATCGCGTGCGTTACGCATCGGCCGCAAGGGTGCCGGATTCCGTTCGCCGTTCCGCCGCTGGCACTCCCGTGTTTCTCGCTGCCGCCCCGGTGCTGATGAATGGCCGGTTGGAGTTGCTCCATTATGTCCGGGAGCAAAGCGTCAGTATCGACTACCACCGATATGGGAACCTCGGCGCTCGGGCAGAGGAACCACGAAACAATCCGGCGTAACACAATTCAACGGTGTCTTCCCTCGGGCTGCGTCCGGGTTGCTGGTCGGCATCTGGGGCTACAACATCGGAACCTCCCTTGGCATCCTGATGGCTGAGATGTTGATGCGGATATTGTAGAATCCATCTCAGGTATGCCGCCGG
>CALBIE010000559.1 GCA_937893495.1 uncultured Verrucomicrobiales bacterium
CGCGGATCCAGGTTGAGCTGTATAAAGACATCCTTTTCCGGTTTGTACTCCTCTTTGCAAGCAGGACAGATTCGACGCATCAATCGTTGCGCGCAGGAAAGAATAACAGAGGAAGAAATCAGAAAAGGCGCAATCCCCATATCGTCCAGGCGGGTAACCGCACCGGGCGCATCGTTACAATGCATCGTGCTCAGCACCTGGTGACCGGTCAGGGCGGATTCCACAGCGATCTCGGCCGTCTCCTCATCACGAATTTCGCCAATCATGATGATGTCCGGGTCTTGCCGGAGAATGGAACGAAGGGCCGCACCAAAGGTCAGTCCAATCTTCTTCTGCACGGGAACCTGATTAATGCCCGGGATCTGGAACTCAACCGGGTCTTCCACGGTAATGATATTCTCATCCGGGCTGTTGAGCTCGTTCAGGCACGAGTAGAGAGTGGTTGTTTTGCCGGAACCCGTCGGCCCCGTGACCAGAATCAGCCCGTGCGGCGAATCGATCGCCGTCTTGAATCGCCGCAGCGTTTCGGACTCCAGCCCAAGTTTATCCATGCTGGCGGTCAGGTTGGATTTATCCAGCACGCGCATAACGCATTTCTCACCATGTACCGTCGGGAGAAACGAAACACGCAAGTCAATGTCGCGCCCCCCCACGCGCATGCGCATGCGACCGTCCTGGGGAAGGCGGCGTTCGGCGATGTCCAGGTTGGACATAATCTTGATTCGTGAGCACAGCGCCATTTGCATATTCTTGGGCGGAGGGGTGGCATCCACGAGCCCGCCATCGATGCGATAGCGCAGGCGCATGATTTTCTCGAATGGCTCAAGATGAATGTCACTGGCTCGATCTCGAATCGCCTGCACGATGATCAAATTTGCCAGCTTGATAACTGGAGCTTCCTCGCCGGCAGCGGCCATTTCCTCTGCTCCCATGGAATCGCCCGCATCCTCCACCAACTGGGCGTCTTCCGCATCACCGAGTTCCTCCTGTTGCTTGATGATGTCCTCGATGGAACCACCCTTCGCCGAGTCGAGATTGTTGAGTTTATCAACGATGCTCTTTTCGGAGGTGATCATCGGTTGAATCTCCAACCGGGTGATCCGCTTGACGTCATCGAGAGCGAGAACGTTCAGCGGGTCGGCCATCGCGAGGTACAACCGATTCTCCAGCCGGGAGATGGGTAATACCTTGAAATTGAGCGCCATTTCCTTCGGCACAAGAGTGGCGATTTCGACGGGAATGCTCAGGCGGGCAAGATTGACGGGCGGCACGTTCAGAACGCGACCCATGGCAACGACCATGTCCATGTCACTGACATAGGCCTTGTCAACCAGGAGCTTGAGCAACCGCGTGCCCTCCTTTTTCTGCAGTGCCAGCAGTTCCTCGACCTGCGCCTTGGTCAGCAGTTTATCCTCGACGAGGGCGTCGGCTATTCGTTCACCAAATGACTTCACAGTTTCTCAGCGGGGAATTATCGGTACGTTCAGCGATACGCCTTTCGGAGCGTTTTTACGAGTTCGGACGGCACGGCGAAGTACCATTGCACCCGACTTTCCAGCGCTTCTTCGACCTCTTTCTGCGCCTGTTTATTGAAAGGGTTGGCGGTGGCGACCAGCGTGGTTTTGCTCATCCTGTCAAACGGCAGGACGCACCATTTCTGACACACCGCAGCCGGAAAACTACGGGCCAACTCCATATCCACTTCGTATTTATCAATCGGGATGTAACCGGACCGGGATTTTTCCAGAACCAGTTTCAGCGATTGTTCTATCGGCAAGATGCCCTTGTCCGCCATTAACTGAATAAATGGCTCGGGGATCTGCCCGGGCAGTGGCGTGGACGGTATGGGCCAGAGTTTCTCAAAATCTTCGGAATTGATTATTTTACCGTCCACAAAAATCTGGCGCATCCTGGCCTTCCCGTCGTCGATGTCGCCCCCGAGCGAACTACCGAGGCCGGATTTCGGCCTGGCTTCTTCCGGGGCGGCGTCCGCATGGCTGGAAAAACTGGTTGTCTTGCTTTCGATTTCCTCAAGGGCCTTCTTGACATCGGGATCATCCGGAAGCTGCTGGAGGATGGTCTCATACTCCATGATGGCCGACGACAACTGGCCCAACTGCATATAGGCACCGGCAATCTGCTTGGAAGTGGCGGTCACATCCTCCTGCCGGCCCAATTTCATGTAGGCTTCTTTGAGGATTTCCAGCGACTGATAGTCCAGCGGTTGCGACTGGACGATGACCTTGAACATGTCAATCGTCTGCTGCAATTGCGCCTCTTCAGCCGATGTCAGGGTGGCGGCCATTTCGGTGCTACTTCTCGCACGGAACGTGCTTAAATGTCGAGAGTGGTTTTTCAGAACCACCGCCTTCAGATCAGCCGTCCGTCGCGGGAATCTCCAGACTTTACCTTCACCGCGTACAACCTAGAATCGGACTCCATGGCCGACTCTGCCCATATGCATTCCTTTGGCGAGCTCTTCGCCACCGAGTTTCAAGATCTTCAGAAGACGGCGCAGATGCGATCCTACGATTCGGGCGATGTCATCTTCTCCGAAGGCGACCCGGGCGACGGGTTCTACATTGTGGAACACGGCGAAGTCGAAATCTCCGGCCAGATTGGCAGTGAAGAGCGAAAAGTTCTCGCCCGCGTCACTGATGGCGCGGTATTCGGTGAAATGGCAGTGCTCGATGACGGCCCGCGTTCCGCTACAGCCATCGCCAAGAGCACGTTACAGGTTCACTTTCTCAGCCGGGAAGAGCTGTTCATTGTTCTGCCGCAAAAACCTGAACTGACTTTCCGCCTCCTGCGTGAACTGACTCGCCGCATCCGCGCCTCGAACCAGGAAATCCTGCAGGCCGAACGGCTGGCCATCATCGGCCGATTCGCGCGTACCATCGTGCATGATTTCAAAAACCCGCTCAATGTGATCGGCCTCGCCGCCGAGATGTCCTGCGGCGACTGGGCGGACGACGAAAGCCGAAAGAGTTCACTTGAACGAATCAACCGACAGATTTCACGCATGACTAACATGCTGAACGAATTACTGGAGTTCACCCGCGGCACGTCGCACACACTTATCCTTCGCTCGACCGATTACGCCAGGTACATTACCGACCTCATTCAGGAGTTAAGGGCCGACGTCGAGGTCCGGAAGATTAAACTGGAGTTGGAAAACGAACCGCCCACCATCAATCTGCAACTCGAACCGCAACGATTCTCCCATCTGGTCTTCAATCTCGTCAACAACGCCGCGGATGAAATGCCCGGCGGCGGCACAATCTATTTTCGTTTCGAAGAATCTGCCGGAGCGGTGACGACCCATGTTCGCGACACCGGCAAAGGCATCGCACCCGAGATCGCGGCAAAACTGTTCGAACCTTTTGCCACGCACGGTAAATCCCATGGTACCGGACTTGGGCTCTCCATCTGCAAGAAAATCGTCGAAGACCACGGCGGCCGCATCTGGGCGGAAACTGCGCCGGAAGGCGGTGCCATTTTCTCTTTTTCCATTTCCAAACCCCGGGAATGACCAAGGTTCAACCCCCAACGCCCATTCGTCCAGGCCAACGCCGGATCGATCACTGGCCGTCGGCGTTTCATACGATTCTGCGATTGCAATTTCTCACGGGCGCGGTTTCCTGAGCCCGGCATGAATCGCATTCGACTGCTGTCCGAACAGGTTGCCAATCAAATCGCCGCCGGCGAAGTGGTTGAGCGCCCGGCCAGCGTCGTCAAGGAACTCGTCGAGAACGCCATCGACGCTCAGGCGACTCGCATTACGGTCGAAACGCACTCCGGCGGTCGCAGCCTGATTCGCGTCACGGACGATGGTACCGGAATGAATCGCGACGACGCGTTGCTCTCGCTCGAACGCCACGCCACCAGCAAAATCCGCGAGGCTTCAGACCTGTTTCACATCGGCACCATGGGTTTTCGCGGAGAAGCTCTGCCCAGCATTGCCAGCGTCTCCCGTTTTACCCTCATGACGCGCGACAACGACACCCCCGAGGCAACGCAAATCATAATCAACGGAGGGAAAATCGCCGAAGTCAAAACGGCCGGTTCGCCAGTCGGCACCAGCATTGAGGTGAGGCAACTGTTCTACAACATTCCCGCTCGCCGCAAGTTCCTGCGCACCGAGGAGACGGAGCGTTCGCATATCCAACATTACCTCACGCTGGCCGCACTGTCCCATCCGGGCATCGCCTTCATTCTCACACAGAATGGTCGCATTACGTTACAGTTGCCCGCCGTCAAGCATGCGAACCAAAGCGATCGATTACGCGAACGCCTGCGGGCGCTGCAGGGCGGCCAACTGAAACTATTGGCCGTGGATCATTCCGGGCACTACGAAGCCAGGGTTCAGCATCGCGAGGACGCTCAACTCACGGTAGAGACAGAACTGAAAGACATTCGCGTTTGGGGATTTATCGGCGCACCCGGTGTTTCGCGGGGTAACCGCGGCGATCAGAACCTGTTTGTCAACCAACGCCCGATCGAAAACCGCGGACTGAACGCCGCCCTGTTCGAGGGCTATCACACTTCGCTGATGAAGGGTCGATATCCTGTCTGCTGTCTGTTTCTGGAACTCGATCCGGCCGAAGTGGACGTCAACATCCATCCCGCAAAACGCGAAATCAAATTTCATCGCGAACGGCAGGTCCGTCAATTCGTCGCCGAGGCGATTCGTGATACACTCCTTCGCTTCCACGCCGACGCGATCATCACAACGCCGCCCGGTCATTCGGACGACCAACGAAGCATTGCCATACCGACGTCACTGGACGGCTCGCCAGCTTCCAGCGACGCGCTCCAGAGTCAGCCAGTTCCGCAAGCCGACGATGAATTCGCGCTCGATTCCTCAACCGTCCCTGACTGGCCGGCGGCGCGTCAGAACGCCCTCCCGCTCGGCTTCTCGTCGCGAGAAGAATCCGAGCAGATGAGTTCGCTCCCGGTTCCGATCCCGCAACCGTCCCCGCCCCCATTGCTGGCCATCCCACTCAAGCTGGTCGGTGTTATTGGCCGACTTTACGTCGTGCTCGAATCCGATCGCGGTATGGTGCTGATGGACCAACACGCGGCTCACGAGCGCGTCCTCTTTGAAAAAATGCTCGAGCGAATGGAGAGCGGTCACACTCCGTCGCAGCGATTGCTCTTGCCGGAAACCATCGAACTTTCGGCCCGGGACGCGGAATTTCTAAAGCGACATCTGGATACCCTCAACCGCTTGGGCATCGAGTTGAGCGAATTTGGTGAGACGACATTTCTGCTGGAAGCCCTGCCCCCATTTGTGAAAACCGGCGACCCACGACAATTTGCCACCAACATTGTGGACACGCTCAAGGCCTCCGGACTGGCCGTTAATTCCATGCGACTGGGTGAAGACATGGTGGCTAAAACCGTCTGCCGTCACGCCGTAAAAGCCAACGATTCCCTGAACGGACCGGAACTCGAAAATCTGGTGAACGATTTGCGTCGCTGTCGCATGCCCTACACTTGCCCCCATGGCCGCCCGACACTCATTGAATTCAGCATGGGCGAACTGGAGAAAAAATTTGGCCGCGTGCAGTGACGGAAGGCACGAAGTGGCGGGTATTCGGTAATCAGCGCTTGTCGCGATTACTGACCTCCAACTTCCCTCCCGCCCGGATCCGATATCGTTCCCCGCGCCAGGTGATCGAATCGCCGAGAAACGCGATTAACCAGATCAACACCCCGAGCAAGTCCTTCACATACAGCATCCAGAGCCACGGCACGTGATCGCAACTACGATTCAACCGCCGCATTAGATCCGATCCCACCAACGCACGGACCAACAAGCCGCTAACAGCCAAAGGCCAGACGACCGATTCACTGGTGGCCCACCACAGGAGCATCCACAAAGTGACGTTGTTCAAGATGCTGAAAAAATATGGGGCAGGCTGACAGCCGCGAATCGTCCGCGCCCAACGCAACTGGTGCAACCAGGCAACGCCCCACCCCACTTTGCGTTCGTGGCATTCGACGACATCGGAACTCAATTCGATGCGGAAGCCACGGCGGGCAATCCGGTTTCCCAGTTCATAATCGTCCGCAAGAAAGTCAACCAACGCCCGAAAGCCGCCGGACTCCTCCAGCGCCTGCCGACGCATCAACATCACCGCACCCAGAGCGAAGTCCATGGGTTTGATCGAATTCGACTGCAATACCTGGCTCCAGAAATCAGCCCCCACGCCAATGGCTTCCCACCACATCGCTGGCGTGGAGGGATTGGCGAACCGGTAAAAACAGTTCACCAGTCCCACTTGCTCATCAGCCAATGGCTGAACGAGCCGCCGAAGAAACTCCGGTTCCACCAGGGTGTCGGCATCACTCACCACCACAAAATCGTGCCGGACGTCGGGCAGGGCACAGTGCAACTTGCAAACTTTGGCATTGGGACCAATCCACTGATCGCACAGAACAACACTGACCATTTGCTCGGGGAATTCAGCAATCAGAATCCTCACCAAATCGCGAATCTCGTCATCGTTTTGATCAAGGCAGCAAATGAATTGAACCTCGGCTGGATATTCGAGACGCAGCCAACTGCGAAGGCATTCCGCGGTCTCCGCATCGACTCCCTTCAACGGTTTGAGGATGGTGATGGCCGGCAGGAAATCAGCTTTCGAACCATGGGTGTGCAAGGGGAACCGCCGCGCCACCAGCCATTGCCAGAATAACAGGACGAGGCTTACGAGCGCCAACGAACCAAAGATGGAATGCCCAGACACGCGCAGTGATTACCACGCCCGGAACAAACAGAACAGATTTCCCGGGCGATACTGAACCATCGAATCTAAATCTGATCCGCCGCCGTCTTCTGGGTAACTTCCTCCAGCGTTGTAATGCCTCCAAGGACACGGTAGATGCCACTGTCCCAAAGCGTCCTCATGCCGGAGTTCATGGCGATCTGTTGAATTTGTCCCGTCGCTCGCTTTTCCAGAACGGCATCGCGAATCTGTTCATTGACTTTCATTAACTCAGTCAACGAAATTCGACCGCTGTAGCCGGTTTCTTTACACTCAGCGCACCCTTCCCCACGGCGGAATGACCCATTGTCAATCTGCTCCTGACTGAGCGTCTTCATCAGTCGGGGATCCGGATCGTAAGGGATGGCGCAGAACTCGCAGTTCTTCCGGACCAATCGTACGCCGAGTACACCGAGGATGCTGGACGCGAGCAGGAATGGTTCGATATTCATATTGATCAGCCGCGCAAATACGCCGGCCGTGCTACCCGAGTGCACTGTGCTGATAACCAAGTGCCCGGTGAGACCCGCCTGCACAGCAATGTTAGCCGTTTCCAAGTCTCGAATCTCGCCCACCATGATGATTTGCGGATCCTGCCGCATCAACGCGCGCAGGGCGGCGGCAAAGGTGAAGTCCGCCGCCGGATTCAACTGCGCCTGGCTGACCGTTGGCAACGGCACTTCCACCGGATCTTCCACGGAAGCCATGCTCATCGTCGTCCCGTACTTACCCATGAGATAATGCAACGACGAATAAATCGCCGTCGTTTTGCCCGAGCCGGTCGGGCCATTGAGGAGAATCAATCCATTGGGCTTGTTCAACAAATCGATATATTCGTTCAGCGTAATTTCATCGAAACCAAGTGTGTTGATGTCGAATGATCGGCTGGATG
>CALBIE010000560.1 GCA_937893495.1 uncultured Verrucomicrobiales bacterium
GATCGACACCGAGCGCCAAATAGATGGTCTTCGCCAGATCTTCCGGGGTCACTGGGTTTTCCTTCGGGTAGGCTGCCTTGTCGTCTGATTTGCCATAGACGGCTCCACGCCGGATTCCCCCGCCGGCGAGCAAGGCCGGGAAGCAGGTGCTCCAGTGGCCGCGTCCCCATTTGGCTGTGCCTTTCGGCGTGCGGCCCATTTCGCCGATGGCGACGACGAGCGTTTCGTCCAGCAATCCGCGGGAATCGAGATCGTCGAGCAGCGCGGCACAGCCTTGGTCAAAAGTCGGTAACAGATGCGCCTTCACGTCGTCGCTGTTGCGGTGCGAATCCCAACTGTATCCATCCACGCAATCGTAATGGACGGTGACGAATTTCACGCCGGCTTCCACCATCCGTCGCGCCATGAGACAGGATTGTCCGAAGAGGTGCCGACCGTATCGGTCACGCAAATGGGCGGGCTCGCCCTTGATGTCGAGGGCGGAGCGGGTGCGGTCGGAAGTCACCAGCGCCAACGCGCGTTGACGGTGGCGGTCGAATGCCGCAGCCGCGCCATTGTCCAGTTGGCGTTGGACGGACTCAAATTGCTGCAACAGCGAGGCGCGTTGGCGCAGTTTGCTCAACGACACCTCGGCGGTAAGCCCTTCAATCTGAAAAGTCAGTTCTTCGTCTGAGCAATCGCGCCAGTATGGATTATCGGAATTATCGCGCTTGCTGACGGTGGTGGTCAGGGGATTGTATCCGTTCCCGAGCCATCCGCCGTATTCACCGGGTCGGATGTACTGACCGCGATCCTGAAGGCGTCCGAGCCGGTTTGGGATAGCGGCGTAACTGGGCAGGTCGCTTTCCAGACCACCGGGTGAATTTTGCGCGAGGTATTCGACCACGCTGCCCATCGAAGGCCAGTCCTGCGGGGTCGCGCTGAACCCGCCGCCTACCGGAATGTGCCAGCGTTTGCCGGTCTGGATGTAATGTCCCGCGCCGCTGTGATCGTTGAAGGTATGTGTCATCGTGCGGATGACGCTGTACTTGTGTGCAAGCTTCGCGAGGTGCGGAAGTTGGTCGCTGATGAGCAGGTCCGGATTCGTCGAGCGCATCGGCCGAAACGGTCCGCGAATCCCGGACGGCGCATCCGGTTTCATGTCAAAGGTTTCCAATTGGCTGGGCCCGCCAAAGAGAAAAAGGAAAATTACCGACTTTGCCTTCCCATTCTGGAAGGGGGAAACGGCATCTTTGGCCGCCAGGACTTTGGGCAGCGACAGGCCGATCAATCCGGCGCCGCCGATTTGCAGCAGCTCACGTCGCGACATACCGGAGCATGCCTGACGTGGATTGCCATTAATGGTGAGCATGTCAGCAGTCTGGATCGGTTCCGGTGAAAGGCAAGCCCAACCGTTTAGAAACAGTTCGTGGCGTGACTACTTCACTGTCGTGTGCAGTTCCTTGCCGAATTCGTCGTGCCAGATGAATTTCAATCTGGCCGGTGTTTCATTCGTCTTCGGGTTCACTTCCACCATGAGAAAACCTCCCGAGCGGACTGTCTGCGCATAAAGTTGCTTGATGAGTCCTTCCGGGTCGGTAGATGCCGGGTCGCCGGGTTTTCGCCCGAGCCGTGAATTGGCGTCCACCAGCGCGCCGCAGGAGAACTCTTCAATCCCCGTCGGATGAACCGCGTGATACTGCCAATGCCGGTCGCCGCACATGATGTAGAAACCGCTTTGAGCGACACCCGATTCCTTGAGCCACGCAAAGAACTCGTCGCGTTCATGACGAAAGCCGCCGTGATTGGTGTGGTTGTCCGTCTTGCGAACGTCGTCCGGTCCGACCATCGGCGTCGGTGAAATGAGGAGTTTGAAACGAGCGTCACTGGCCGCGAGGGTTCTCTTTAACCACGCCTTTTGTTCCGCGCCCCAAATGGTTTTACCAGGGCCGTCCGGCGTGGCGTTGTGGCTGCGATACATCCGACCTTCGGGAAACCAGATTTGCAAATCTTTGCTGACCCGATGCGTCCGGTAGGTCTTGATGCTGTCGTCGCCCATGGCGCCAAGCGGTAGCTGCTCCAGCATCATGCGCCGGCCGACTGCGGGAGTCGGATTGTAATCGCCGGAGTTGTCGCCGTCGTCGATGCGATAATCGTGATCATCGACCATCCAATACGTCGGCACCTCGGCAAACAGGTCTCGATAGCGTGGCTGTACGAATTGCTCGTGCCATTTTTGTCGGAGTTCCGGAATTGTCTCTGCCCGGGGCTTGTCCGGTGTGTCGTAATAGACGTTGTCGCCCGTGCCGACGAAGAAATCGGGCTTCAATCGGAGAATCGAGGCAAGTCCCGGATAACCAAGATGCTTGTCGGGACCGGCATACGGTCGTGGCAGGTTCGTGTTATTCTCAAGCAGGTGTTGCGCAAGGTCAATTCGGGGATCTCCGTGAAACTTGGCGTAATTCATTCCGGTGACGACCACGAATCGGACGGGCTTTGCACCGGTTGAACCTGGGAGGGTTTGAAAACGGGCAGTGGGGCCGGTGCGGAGGGATTCCAAGGTGCGGCCAATCTGGGTGTAGCAACGATACCGGGTTCCTGATTTGAGGTTTTTGAAAACCGCACGGGCAATGAAATCGTGTTCGGCCACAGCTTGAACGGATTCCACGACCAGCGTGGCGTTGGATTTTCCGTATTCTTCTTCCGGAGTCAGGGCAAACAAAACCCAGCCGGTTTGGCCGGAAACATCTCTCTTTACCGGGTGCAGTGTTCTTGCCAGACGCACTTGGACGACGGCGCTATTCGGAGTCACTTCGCCGACCATGACGCCCATGGCCGCGTGTGGCGGTCGCTCCTGCTGACCTGGATTGACACAACCGTTGGCGAGCAATCCGACGAGCACACCCGCCGCCGGAGAAAGAAATCGATTCATGGACGGAGCATTTGGCCGACATTCAGTTCTGGCAAGGATTTCAGAGAACAGGATGAAAACTTCGTTTGTCTGTATTTCTTGGCGACTCGGCGAACGGCATGATGGGGCACCAATCGTTGGTGGGTCGCCGGCACATTTTTTCAGCGAAATCCAGGCAAACAGGATTGCCGCGCTGAGTAGGGCAGGCTTTCCAGCCTGCCGGTTGGCGGCACTTTCCAGTGCCGAATCGGAGCATTCGAGGCTGGAAAGTCTCGGAATTCGCAGACAGGAATATACGCGCTACCGGCATTTCGCCTGTAGCAAAAACAGTTCGCCAAATCGATTGGAACGCACAAGGATTTCGCCATGAAGATTCCCGTCGTCCGATTTTCCGCCCGGTGCATCGTCCTGATGGTATTTTTGGCAGGTTGTTTTTCGAGCCATGCGGCTGACGACGGGTTCGTCTCCATCTTCGACGGCAAGACGTTGAAGGGCTGGCACAAGAATCCCGAGCGGATTGGGCACGGGACCGGCGGGCGTTGGATTGTGGAGGACGGCGCGATTGCCGGCGAACAGGATCCGCCCGGCAGCGGGAATGGCGGCATCCTGTTGACGGATGAGAAGTTCGGCGACTTCGAACTGCTCATCGACATGAAGCCGGATTGGGGTGTGTGTAGCGGGCTGTTCGTGCGTTCCAACGATCGCGGCCAGTGTTTCCAGATGATGGTGGATTATCATGACAACGGAAACGTCGGTCACATTTATGGCGAGGGAACCGGTGGATTCAACAATCGTCCGTTCGATATCAACGGCGTATACGACAAGGATAAAAAACTGCAAGGCATCACGACCAAGGGACGGGACGATGCGACGGATCAGGGATACTCGATCACCGGCGCTGCCTGGGAGAAAGTGTGGAAAGTGGGCGACTGGAACACGGCGCGCGTTCGCGTAGTGGGCAATCCCGCGAAGATCACAACCTGGCTCAATGGCGTGAAGGTCAGTGAATTTGATGGAACCACCTTCAAGCATGAGCGCTATGACAAGGAGAAGGTCAGCAAGCTGTTGGGAGATGCGGGCAGCATTGTCGTGCAGGTGCATGGCGGCAAAAGCTGGCCGGTCGGCTTCAAGTGCCGATGGAAGAACATCAAGGTCAAGAAGCTGACCAAACCGGAAGCGCAATTACGGCGGGGTTATGCGCAGAAGCCCGACGAGGCCAGGCGCGAACTGGATGGGTTTCGTGAATCCACTCCCGATTTGGCGTCCTGGGAAAAGCGCAAGGCGCGCGTGAAAGCGGGGATTCTCGCCGGGGCCAAACTGACCACTCTGCCACCGCGCACGCCGCTGAATCCGCGCTTCGTTAAGAAGCGCGTTTACGACGGCTACCAGATCGAAAACGTAGCCATTGAAAGTTCGCCGGGATTTTACGTGACCGGTTCGCTGTATCGACCGACGAAATCCAAGGGTAAACTGGCTGGTATTCTTTGTCCACACGGACACGGAGGGCGGTTCAAGGAAGAGCGACAGACGCGCTGCGCGGTGCTCGCGAAGATGGGCGCGGTGGTGTTTCAATACGATATGGTCGGCTATGGCGATTCCAAGGAAGTCGGCTGGTCGCACAGTGGAACGCCTGAAGTGCTCCGACTTCAGACTTGGAACAGCATTCGTGCGTTGGACTTTCTGCTGGCGTTTCCTGAAGTGGATGCAAAACGCATCGGCATGACCGGTTGTTCGGGTGGCGGCACGCAGACGTTTGTCCTGTCAGCGATTGATGAACGCGTGGCGGTCGCAGTGCCGGTGTGCCAGGTCTCCGCGCACTTCTTCGGCGGATGTGTGTGCGAGAGTGCCATGCCGATTCATTGGGGTCCGAATCACAAGAGCAACAATGCGGAGATTGCCGCACTGGCCGCGCCGCGTCCGCAACTCGTGGTTTCCAACGGCAAGGATTGGACGCAGAACACGCCCAAGGTCGAGTTCCCTTACATTCAGCATGTTTACGGCCTCTACGGCGCGAAAGACAAAGTCGCGAACGCGCATTTCCCGAACGAGGGGCACGACTACGGAACGTCCAAGCGCATGGCGGCCTATCCGTTTCTCGCGAAGTACCTCAATCTTGATCTTAGTCGAGTGACGGGAAAAGACGGCAAGGTCGATGAATCATTCGTCGTTGCGGAGACGTACGAACAGATGCTCGTGTTCAATGGTAAGTATCCGGCGAATGCGGTGAAGCCGAATACGCGGTTGCCGTGAGGTGCAAAAAATGATTTGGTACGAAACAATGTCCCTCAACGAAGAACTCAATAAACTTTTCGCCAATACCCGCGAACACGCGCCTTACTTCGCAATTGGTGACAAAGACCGCGCGAATCGATGGAATTCCGAAATTAGGGAATTTAGCGAAGTTTACGAACGCTCACCTTTACTTCGTGGAATTGTCGGTAAATGGGAGGAAATCAAATCAGTCAACCAACGTGGACGAAACAGCGAAAAATCAGATCCGCCCGATGTTGAGGTCATCAAGCGTGACGGCCAACGGTTTGGTATTGAGGTGACAGAGTTCGTAAATTGCAAATCAATCCGTTCTGGCGAAAAAGGTATTGCCGAATTGCCATGTGAATGGACGGAGGATCTGTTCCGTGCAACAATGCTTGAAAGAATCTCGAGAAAGGACACTGGTTGGCCTGAATTCTTTGATTGTCGGATTCTTTTGCTACTGTGTGATGAACTGGAACTCCGGTTGGAAGATTGCCGAGGCTACGTCTCAAATTTGCAAATACGGGTCCGCCACTTCGATATCGTGTTACTTGTCTTCAGTCCACTCCCAGGCCTTGAGGAACTACCTGTCCTGAGTATCAAAAAACCGGCC